>JAPPDF010000027.1 GCA_028875575.1 Acidobacteriota bacterium | reverse complement strand
GATTATCCGCCAAAGGTCCTTCTCAGAACGGTACAGGAGTCGGTGAGACAAGGGCTTCGCCCGCAGTCGAACCGGTGGGGGGAACGGAATCGGCGAGATCGCCACCTAGGAGATTCAGCCCGCAGTGGAGCCGGTGGGGGGGGCCAGTCTCCGAGGTTCGTAACAGGCCCCGGTTTCACTCTCGGATGATCCGGTGCGGATTTGCGGATTTCCGGCATTGGAAGCTTGCCGTTTCCTGAAAAAATCCTGTGCATCCTGTGCATCGATGTTGAATGAATGGTCCGTCTCGATGGATCTGTCCCGTGGCGGGCTTCCCGCCCGCGTTCCCGGGGAATGCCGTGCGGTTGCTCGGTGAGAGTCCTTGGAAAACCCGGCGCTACGACTGAATGTCGATCCTGGAGCAAAAAAAAGCCAGGCAGCCGATGATCGACTGCCTGGCGGGAGAACAACTCACTCGGCTTGCTAGAATCCGAGACGCAAGCGGAAGAAGATGTTCCGAGTGTGCCAACTCGCGGCATACTGCCCGAATCTCGGATCATTGAAGGTCAGAGAGTTGGGCCCGCTGGGGTTGGTGTGGTTGAGCGGGTTGGTGATATAGGCCTCCAGCTTGAAGTAGGGGCCATTCTCGTAAGGCGTCAACGGGAACACCTTGAACACGTTCAAGTTGAAGCCGGGACTCCGTGGCTGTTGCAAGACGCCCCGGGTCGCCGTTCCGTAAGTTCCGCTCTTCGGAATGCTGAAGCAGGACGCATTCCAATAAGAGGTGTAGGGAACGGTATTGTCCCCGAAACCGTTGGGGTTGCAGCCCGGCTGAATGTCCGGACGGCCTCCCGAACGGCCGACGTTGGGCGAATCGAAACCACCGAAGTTTGGAGTGCTTCGACCTCCGGCGCTCAGGGTGATGATGGGAGTCAGGGTCCACTGGCTGACCAACTGGTTGATCACGCCAGAAGCCCCCGAGAGGTAGCGCTGTCCCTTGCCGAAGGGCAAGGAGTAGACAGCCACCACACGAGCCCGAACCGGGATGTTGCCGTCCGTCCAGCCCTTGTCGCGGGAGCGGTTGTAAGGATCCTCGGTGGCGAACCCGCCGGGACCCACCCAGCCGAACCGGCCGCCTTCGACGTCATTGAGAATGGATCGATACTCGATCCAACTCCTCACGTAGAGGCCGCTGGAGAATTGCCGCAGCAACTCGGCTTCCACTCCGTGATAGTTGGAGTTTCCACCCAGGCGGTAGTCGGTGATTGAACCGTAGGGTTCCGCACCGAACACCTTGCGGGACGCCGTGTAGGGAATGGTGCTGGCCCGGGGAATCTGCACGTTGACGTTGTAGGGCCAGTGGGTCCCCTTGGAAGCCACGTAGGAAAGACGACCGGTGAAGCCGGTCCCCAACTCCCTCTCCAAGGTCAGGTTCCACTGCTTGTCGGTGGGCCAGTTCTCGGTGCGGGTGTTGAGCAGAATGGCTCTGGGGTTTTGCAGCGAAGTGGCGCCCGTCCCGGGAGCCGGGAAGGCCTTGCTGAAGGTCAGCGTGGGAACACCGTCGATGATCTCGGTGGGCCCAAAGCTCTCGTTGAGCTCAAAGGGACCGCTGGTGAACCCGGAGATGGCCTGCTGCATGTTGTCCGGAGGGGTCAGAGGCACGGTGTAGACCCCAAAACCGGCGCGAATCACCATCTTGTCGGTCAGGCGGTAGGCCACGCCGATACGCGGCTGGACGTGCACCAGCTTGAACTGGAACAGATCGGCGGGAAAACCGGCGTCGCCGTTTCCGACCACCGGAATGCTCGGGGCAAAGCCGGGCACGACCCGATGCAGCGACTGCTGGGGCACCACGAACCGGCCGGTGCCGCCATCCAGCAGGTGCTGGAGGTCGAAGTTGTACCATTGCCCCTGGGCATCGTGTCCCGCAGTGTAGTGCTGGAAGCGGAGACCCGGGGTGATGGTCAACCTGGGCGTCACCTTCCAGTCATCCTGGAAGAAGATCCCGAACTGTTGCGACCGCGGGCTCAGCTCCCCTCGCGCCTGGGCGATCGCGGTGCTGCGGGGCAGTCCCAGAAGGATGTCTCCGTAATCCCATCCCGTGTAGTTGCCGGAAAAGTCCCAGCGTCCATACACGTTGTTGGTGGGCCGGTAGCGATCGTCCAGACCCCAGATGTTGGAGAACCCCATCTTGAACAGGTGGGTGCCCTTGGTGATGGAAATGTTGTTCTTCAGGTGAACGGCATTGGCGTCGGTCCGGCTTCCGTATCCGGCGGCGCCGCCCCCCAGCGCATTGGTCAGACGGGCGTCGAAGGCGCCGCTGATGTTGGAGAGGTTGCCGATCGAACGAGCCGTGATCTGAGGCGCTCCCGCGAAGCCCTGCGGGATCTTGCCTTCACGTCCGCCGAAGTCGATGAGCCCCTGGGGATCGATCAGCCTCAACAGATCGCTTCCGGCGCAGCCGCTCTCGATCAGGTAGAGCTGCTCGTTGTAGCCGACCGAGAACTCGTTGATCACCGAAGGCGAGAAGACGTGGCTGTCCAGAATGCTCCAGGCGCGGGTGGGATCGTGACCTTTACGCCCGCAATCCAGCGGCCCGTGGTCCCACTTCGTCTCGCTGCTGTTGCGGGTGTAGCGGAAGTGGTTGAACGAAATGGTGTTGGACTCGTGGATCTGGTGGTCGAAGCGGTAGTGCCAGTACTCCTCGTCACCGCTGTTCTCGTTGATCCCGGTTCGGTTGGTCGTCAGACCGGGACGTTGCGGCAGGGGCAGCAACTCGGTGAAGCGAATTCCCAGGGGATGGAACATGTCGCTGGGAATGGTGTTGTTGGGGAAGGGCGTCATGGTGTAGGGATTCATGATCACGCCCTTGCCGTTGGCATCCCTGATCCCCGAGAATTCGGCGACTTCGCTCAAATTCCCCGTTCTCATCTGAGGGGTCGGATAGGTCAGGTTGGGGTTGATCTCCAGCGTCAACCCGCTGTTCGGCTGCCACAGGAAGTGGAAGAAGCTCTTGTTGCGGCCGTCATAGATCTTGGGAATCCAGATCGGGCCGGCGGCTTCGTAGGACCACTTCAGGGACGGCGTCTCCGGCTTGGGCCTGCTCTTCAGAGAACGGTTCTTGGCCCTCAGACGAGCATGCCTGAAATCGTTCCAGATCTCGCCGTGGAACTGGTTGGTTCCGCTGCGCCCCACACCGATGATGTTGTTGGCGTGCTGGAACTCGGCCGGCGCGTTAAGCGTTTTCAAATGCACTTCCTGCAGCACTTCCTGCGGAAAACGGAAGGTGCCGTAGGCGAGCGTCAGAATCCCGTCCTGGACAGCCGCGACGTTGTTGGCGTAGGCCCCGTGAATCTCGTTCCGGTTCTGAACTCCGGGGGCCGCCCCAACCGTGTAGATCAGGCTGGCCGCCACGTTGGTATAGTAGACTTCCTTGTTGGGAGTCTTGTAGGTCACCGAGGGCGTATCGGTCTCGATGCGAGCCCCTTCCTCGGTCACCGTGATGGCATCGGCCAACTCGCCGATCTCCATAGTGATGTCCACCCGCCGCGGCGACTGCGAGTAGACGATCACGCCCGTGTTCTCATAGCGCTTGAACCCGGTGGCCTCGGCGGTCAGGGTGTAGGTGTCCGGCAGAATGCCGCGCAGCTCGTACTCCCCAACCTCGTTGGTCACGGTAGTGTAGGTCAGACCCTTGGACTCGTTGATAGCAGTAATGCTGACGCCGACCATCACGGCTCCGGTCGTGTCAACGACCCTGCCGCGAAAACCGGTGACGTCCTGCGCTACCGTCAAGGTGGGAATGACCAACAGGCCCAAGAGAGCAATCAGCCCGAAACTCCAGACCGATTTTCTTAGTGTTTGTTTCGTCATTAGCAAAATCTCCTTGTTTTAGTGAGGCCCCAAGCTGAACAAAAACCAACGGTCTTAAGAACCCTATCGAATGTCCAACCTGGAAACCGTCCAGACAAACTAACTCACGCGCGCATAAGCTGCAACTGAGCTGCCAAATTTCGGGTTTGAACAACTATTTTTTATCGTGTTTATTATGAGTAAATTATAGAGGGACTTAAGGAGATTCTCCTTCCAAACCGACTGCCCGGAAGGCTCCCCCGCTTGATATTTCGAATTCCTATACGAAATATCGGAAGGTTCGGATGTCGAGATAGGAATGTTTGGGGCCGAATTTCTCGAACAAGATCATCCCCCTACCCCACGAAGGAGCGGACCCCTCGAGAGTGAAGCAACCGGAGTTCACGGCCTATCCGAAGCAGGGACCATGCCCCGTTAAATTTGGTTGGCTGCACTACGGAACAACGATAGACAGGATTAACCGGACGAGCCAGTTGCAATATTCCGCCGGAAAAGTGAGTAGCTGGTACTCCTCCCGCCTCCCGCATCTTTCTCAAGGACTCCGTGTGCCACCAGATCCTTGATGTCACGGATCGCCGTGTCCTGGGAACACTTCGCAATCTTTGCCCACTTTGATGAGGTCAGTTTCCCGTCGAATCCTTCCAGTATCTTGTTGAGGAGCAGACGCTGGCGGTCGTTGATGTCGACACCAGAGTGTTTCTGCCAGAACCGAGCCTTGTGCAGGACAGTGGCCAGCGTTGCCTCGGTTCCTTCGAACGCACGTCCCAAGCAGACCAGGAACCACACCATCCACGGCGTAACGTCCAGCGTTCCCTTCTGCGTCCTTTCCAGAATCTCGTAATAGTCATCCCGTTCCTGCCGAATCCGGGAAGACATGCTGTAGAAGCGCTGCGGGCTATTCTCGGACCGCGCCAGAGCCCAGTCGGCAATCGCCCGTGCTATGCGGCCGTTGCCATCGTCAAACGGGTGAATTGTGGCAAACCACAGGTGCGCCAGTGCCGCCCGGAGTACGGGATCGGTACCGTCAGACTCATTGGCCCAATCGAAGAACCGAGCCATCTCCTTATCCAGAAGTGAAGCCGCAGGCGCTTGGTAGTGAACGCGTTCCTTGCCTATGGGGCCGGAGACGACTTCCATGGGTCCATCCGCGTCGTCGCGCCAGCCACCGACGATGATCTTGCGCATCCCGCTACGCCCTGTAGGGAACAACGCCGCATGCCACGCAAAGAGGCGGTCTTCTGTGAGGGGCTTGTCAAAGTTCTGACTGGCATCCAGCATCATTTCGACTACACCCTCGACGTTCCGATTTGCGGGAATCGCCCCCGCAATGTCCATTCCCAACCGCCGGGCAACGGACGAACGCACCTGATCCATGTTCAGGTTCTCGCCTTCGATTTCGCTGGACTTGACGACATCCAATGTCAGTGTCTCCAGTTCGGCTTCCTGCTGGAGAGAGAAGCCCAAGCCCTCCATCCGACCCAACAAGCGCCCTTGCCGGTAACGGATATCGGCCAAAGGGACAGCCAAGGTATTATGATCCCATCTAAATTTGGGCCATTCCGTGAGTTGGTAGATAAAGCGAGTCATTCTACGCACTCCATGCGTAGATTATGCCTGCTATTCCCCGCATCTTCAAACCCATTCTTCGCAATCTGGGCAGCAGGCTAAGGGAGAGGATGCGGGCGGGACGCCCGCGCTCTCGGGTGGTGTCGTCCCTATGGCGCCGTGGAGGGTATCCGGCGGGCGACTTCCCTGAAAGCCGGCCTTCACCGGGAGGGTATGGGGCTGGAGCTGCTCTGGGCCACGGCTCGCTTTCGATGCCACAGTTCGGCCCGAATTTTGGCTATCGGACCGCGGCGCTCTTCCGGGGTCATGTAGAACCGGTAACCGAAATCCTGCAGGCGCACATCCAGCATCCGGTCGAGCGACCTCCGGGTAAACTGGCGGTTGATCAGGAAGGGATCGTCCAGCACTCCAATCAGTTCCGGCAGCGCCCATCGGGAACCGGTTCGACAAAGGACGTCCGCCCCCACCAGGCGGACCGCTGGGGACTCGCTCTGCAGCCAGCCTACCGCCACCGGCTGCTCCCGGTCGGGGTAGTTCTCGGCCAGCTTCTCTTCCGAATACTCGGCCCCGTACCATTCCTTCAGATACCCCACAGTCCAGTCGATGGCCCTGTCGATGTGGCACATGTTGCAGGCGTTGGGGTGGTTGGCCTCAATCATGGCCTTGTCGGTGGGCGAGAAGATGGTGTGGGTCCGCACCAGGTCCTGGATGCCTTCGTTGATTCGGGGACGGTGGCAGTTCATGCAGCGGGCTCCGCTGCTGCCGGCGGGATGGTGGGTGTGCTTCCGCCTGGCCTGCGCCGGCTCGAACTGCTGGTGGCACCTGAGACACAACCGGTCATCCTCGTCGGGAGGCCTGGACCAGCGCGGACCGATGGCCTCGTGTGGGTTGTGGCAGTCGATGCAGCGAAGCTGAGAGAAACAGCTGCCCTGGACGGCGTCGCTGTACTCGGTGGAATTCCAGGTGGCGATCCCGTTGGCGTAGGTTGGCCTGGTCCCCACGTGGCAACGGCCGCAGGCCCAATTGAGGTTGTCGTGGGTCCGCCCGAAGGAGATGTCCTTTTCACTGTTGTCCACATACAGGAAGGGGCTGGATGGGAAGAAACCGGGAGGTTCCTTGCCCCCGGAGGCCACGTGTTCCCTGCCGCCCAGGTGGCAGGCCTCGCAGCTCACCCCCAGGGTGACCGCGTGCTGCGGAGCCTCCAGCTTGACCAACTCCTTCCGCACCTGCAGGATGTCCTCGTCGCTGGCTTCGGCAGGGCTCTGGAGAAAATCCACGATGCCCGACTGGTTCTGATCCAGATAGTGGCCCAGGGCGAAGTGCATCGGGACGGGAACGTGACGGGCCATGCGGGAGGGATTGCGGGCCAGCATGTCTCCCAGCGGGAAGGTGGTGTGACAGAAGTTGCAGCGGCTGGAGTAACGGGCCAGGAAGGGTTGGGAGGTAGGCGGATGGAAGGGGTCGGGCCTTTCCCCGTCGGGCATCTCGGGACCCACGTGGACGATGGGCACCCACTGCCGCTGATCCAGCCAGTAGCCGAAGAACAGCACGTGATCCTGGCGATAAAACAGATGGTCGCGGGGTTCAGGGCCCTCGGTCTGCTTGCCGATGTAGTACTGGAAGAAACGTGACCCGATGGTCTGGTTTATCCGGTAAACACGACGGACCCCGCCCCGCTCCAGCCGCATCTTGTAGTGGCCGCCTTCCTTGAAAAAGACAGCCTCACCCCCGAGATAGGAGATCCGGGCCTTGCCGGAGAAGTCTCCCTTGACGGTGGAGTCGTCGGCCAGGGCGTTCATCCAACGATGGGCGTGCTTGGACCAGGACTGATACTGCTCCTGGTGACAGCTCTTGCAGGTCTCGGGCCCGACATAATCCCCGGGATGGATATTGCTCCGGCTGCCTGTTGCACGGAAGTTGGCGCGAACCTCTTCCGGCAGGCTTTCCCACCACAGGGTGACCTGCTCCCGTTCGTCCGTGTCGCCAACCAGGGAACGAATGCCTCTCGCCGGCGCCTTTTGCTCAGACAGCAGTTCTTCCAGGGTGGAGCGGTAGAGACCGTTTTGAGGGTCCAGCGCCACTGCCTTGCGAAGATGCTCTTTGGCGTCGGAATACTGTTTGAGCTTCAGCAGGATGGCTCCGTACAGGTGCCGGTAGGCAGCGTTGCTTCCATCCTCTTCGACGGCCTTCTGGGCCGGCAGCATGGCGGCCAGATACTCCTTCCTCTCATACTTCTGTCGGGCTTCCAGGTAGGCGGGGGATTGGGCCTGCAGTGGACCAATGCTCCAGAGGAAGCACATGAGCCCGAGGAGGATTGCGGCAGCCACTGGAAACCTCGTGACCAAACCCGCGGCACGCGAACGAACGCGGGAGCTGCCTGGCATCGATTGATTCTGTCGAGGTTTCATCGCCACTAACAAGTGTGTTTCGGCCTCCGGAACGCACCTGTTTCTACCCCGATTATGGGACCCTGCAGGTCTGAAAATCAAGATTGGCCCACCCCATTGCCGTTGCCGGCATCCTGGACGTCGCTACCTAGCCCGCATTTCTCACCAGGGGGCGTGATCCTGGCGCAGTAATTTCCTCCTCAGCGCGTGCTCGTGAGCGAAGAGCGTAGCGGTTTCTACGGTCGAGCGAGCATGTGCGCGCTGAGGAGGAAAGGACAAGCCAGGGCGCGCCCAGCGTCGTGTGTAGTCGCAAGAAGTCACAACAGGTCCGATAAAGTGATGAATATAAAAGGCCCGTTAAAGTACATTCAGCGACCTGGTGAGAAATGCGGGCTAGACCTCTGGCCCGCTCCGCCTGCTTTTGCGGTGGACGGTCACAGGAATATTATTCGGAGCAGTTATCGGGTGCTATTCCAGAGGCCTTGGGAACGGCCTTTAAGGATGGACTTGAGGTCGCCTCATGCGGCGGGGTCCTTGTGGTTGAACAGCGCCTGATAGAGCGCGTCGATCCGGGCGTGCAGGGCGGCGATGTCGGTGCGCATTTCCTGGCGGAGCGAGTCGATGCGGGAGTTGAGGTTGCCCGCCGTCGAGTCGATGCGAGCGTTGGTTTCCTTGATGTCCTGGCGCAGAATA
>JAPPDF010000026.1 GCA_028875575.1 Acidobacteriota bacterium | reverse complement strand
GCTCTATCCTCCTCGATCGATACCCTATCAGCGTGTAAACCATGTTTGCGGTTTAGGGTGTAAAGGATGAATGCGGTCTGTACCTTCTGCGACTCCCCCCTCAAGGGGGGAGTCGCAGAAGCCGAGCCGCAGGCGAAGGCTGATGCGGAGGGGGGCATACGCGGCGCCGCAAAGCAGCGCTGAATGGCGAAGGCTGATGCGGTGGGGGGTATACGCCAAGCTGTCAAATTCAGTTGTAGGTCTGGCCACGCAGGAAGGGAGCAGGGGCGCTCCCCAGGGAGGGACCAGGAGGGGGAGAATCTACCCGTCGATGGCTTGTGCGTCCAGTCGGTCCAGGATCAACTGTCCCATCTCGCGCGTGCCCACCGAGCGGCCGCCGGCCGCCATCAGGTCGGCTGTGCGGTAACCCTCGTCCAGCACCGAGGCAATCGCCCTTTCGATGGCGGCCGCTTCCCGCTCCAATCCGAAGGAATACTTGAACATCATGGCCGCGGAGGCAATCATGGCGATCGGGTTGGCCAGGTCCCTGCCGGCAATGTCGGGCGCCGTACCGTGGACGGGCTCGTAAAGACCGTTGCGGCCACCCAGGCTGGCCGAGGGCAGCATTCCAATGGAGCCGGTCAGCATGGAGGCTTCATCGCTGAGGATGTCTCCGAACATGTTGGTGGTGACGATGACGTCGAACTGCCCGGGGTCGGCAATCAACTGCATGGCGCAGTTATCGACCAGCATGTGGTTGAGTGCAATGTCGGGGAAACTTCTGCCCACCTCCGCAACCACCCGGCGCCACAACTGCGACGATTCCAGAACGTTGGCCTTGTCGACCGAAGTCAGCCGGCCTCGCCTCTTGCCGGCAGCCTCGAAAGCAACCCTGGCGATCCGCTCGATCTCGGACGTTCGATAGATCAGGGTATTGATTCCAACTTCCTGTCCGTTGATTTTCGAGATGCCGCGGGGCTGACCGAAATAGATGCCGCCGGTCAGTTCTCGCACGATCAACAGATCGACTCCCTCGACAATCTCGGGCTTCAGGCTGGAAGCCCCCGCCAGGGTGGGGTAGACATGAGCGGGCCGGAGATTGGCGAAGAGCCCCAGGCCGGCGCGCAAGCCCAGAATTCCCTTTTCCGGCTTCAGTTCGGGAGGATTGTCATCCCATTGGGGACCACCCACGGCTCCCAGCAGGACGGCATGGCTCCGTTTGCAGAGATCCAGGGTGGGTTCGGGCAGCGGCACGCCGGTGGCATCCAGGGCGCTGCCTCCGGCCAGGGCCTCTTCGGTCCGGATGCAGTGGCCGTACCGAGCGGCGATCCTTTCGATCACCAGCAAGGCCTGGGCCATGACCTCTTTCCCGATTCCGTCTCCCGGGATTACCGCGACCCGCTTCTCACCATTGGATCCCATGGATTGTCGTTGCCTCTTTCCTTTTAAAGGATTATTACGCCTGGGGAACCGGCAGCTTTCGCTTGGCCCGCTGCCGGGAAGCCGCCGACTCCCTGGCATGGATCATCTTGTTGACGGCGTTGAGATAGGCGCGGGCGCTGGCGTCCACCAGGTCGGAGCTGGCGGCCTTGCCGGTGAAGTGATTGCCTTCGAAATGCACGTGAACGAAGACTTCGCCCACGGCGTCCTTGCCGCTGCTGACCGAACGCACGGAATAGTCCAACAGCCTTCCGGGCACGCCGGTGATTCGATCGATGGCCCTGTAGGTAGCCTCTATGGGACCGCAGCCCAGGGCGGTGTCCACGCAGAACTCGTTGTCCTTGCTCAGCCTTACCGTTGCCGAAGCCAGCACCTGATTGCCGCCCGTGGCGTGGACATACTTCAGGTGGTAGCGCTCGGGAATCATTCGTATGCCGTCGTGAATGATGGCCAGCAAGTCCTCGTCATAGATACTCTTCTTCTTGTCCGCCAGCTTGGTGAAGAGCATGTAGGCTCGGTCCAGTTCCTTCTTGTCCAGGGTGTAGCCCAGATCCATGTAGCGCTTGGAAAGCGCATGGCGCCCCGAATGCTTGCCCAGCACCAGGTTGCTGGTGGGAACCCCCACCGACTGCGGGGTCATGATCTCGTAAGTCAGGGCCTGCTTGAGCACCCCGTCCTGATGGATCCCCGCCTCGTGGGCAAAGGCGTTCTTGCCCACCACCGCCTTGTTGGCCTGGACCATCATTCCCGTCAGGTTGGAGAGCAGGTGGCTGGTCTTGTAGATCTGCTCCGCCTGAATTCCGGTGCTGAAACCCAGGTGCTCACGGCGTACCCGCAGCGCCATCACGATCTCTTCCAGGGAGGCGTTGCCGGCCCTCTCGCCGATCCCGTTGATGGTGCACTCCACTTGCCGGGCACCGGCCCGAATGGCAGCCAGGGAGTTGGCCACCGCCAACCCCAGGTCGTTGTGGCAATGGCAGCTCAAGCGCGCTCGGTCCATATTGGGCACCTTTTCGCGCAGCACACTGAAAATCCGTCCGAACTCCTCCGGCACGCAATATCCCACCGTATCGGGGATGTTGATGATGGTCGCGCCTTCCGAGATTGCCGCTTCCACAACCTGGCACAGATAATCCAGGTCGCTGCGCCCTGCGTCCTCGGCGGAGAACTCCACCTCGTCACAGAGGGACCGGGCCAACCGAACCGCATTGACCGTGTCCTCCAGGACTTGATCCCGGGAACGTTTGAGCTTGAACTTCAGGTGTATATCGGAGGTGGCGATGAAGGTGTGGATTCGCGGCTTGGCGGCAATGTCCAAAGCCTCCCAGCACCGGCGGATGTCCTTTTCCATGGCCCGGGCCAGTCCTGCCACCGTTACCGAACGGATCTCCCTGGCAACCTGGCGCACCGACTCGAAATCGCCGTCGGAGGCAATGGGAAACCCGGCTTCCATCACATCCACTCGGAGGGCTTCCAACTGGTGAGCCAGCTTCAGCTTCTCCTCCAGGTTCATGCTGCAACCGGGAGACTGTTCCCCGTCCCTCAAGGTCGTGTCGAAGATATGAATGGTGTCTTCCATCGGTTTCCCCCTGGTCCTGCTCACCTGCCGAAGCCGCAAGGCGCGAGCTCCTCTCAAAGGGTTCAGGTCCTAACCTGACTAGACCCGTTACCACATAGTTTGAGCTCAGCAGCCAGAACATTCAAGAAAAAGGAAACATCGGTCACAATTCCGATGGCCTGCTTGCTTCCCCGATTGCCCAGCTTGAGGGGAGTGGCTTCGTTGATATCAACGCACACGGTCTTGACGCTGCTCTTCAGTACATTGCCCACGGCGATGCTGTGCAGCGTCGAGGCCAGCATCAACACCACCGCCACCCCATCCAGGGCATCGATGTACTCCCGCTGCGCCTCCACGCAGTCGGTAACCACGTCCACCAGGGGACCGTCGTCCCGAATGGACCCGGCCAGGACCGTCCGAATGCCCCGCTTGACGCACTCGTACATCAAGCCCGCGGTCAGCACTCCCTTCTCGACCGCTCTCTCAATGCCTCCTGCCCGATTGATCTCGTTGATGGCCCAAATGTGGTTGCGATGTCCGCCGTCCACGGCCTTGCCGCTTTCCTGGTGAATTCCGAGGGAAGTGTTCAGAAAGGCCTTTTCGATATCGTGAGCGGCAAAGGCGTTGCCGGTGAGCACCACGTCCACGTAGCCCATCCGGATCACCTCCTTCAGGTAGCCGTCCGCGCCCGAGTGGATCACCGCCGGGCCCGGGACAATGGCGATCCGGTCTCCCGCCTTCTTGGCCGCGTCGATCTCCCTGGCAATCTGGGAAATCAGTATTCCCTTGTTGATTTCGGCGCTGGCGTCGTTGGACATGAAATCGAACACCGAGTACTCGCGGCTTCGTTCCTGCGGCTTGACCCGAATCCCCTGGCGTCCGACGACAATCCGGTCTCCCGCCTTCACTCCGCTGATCTTCTTGGTGATGGCCTGTTCACCCGTCCACACGATGACGGCATCCATCTTCTGGTTGACGACCGGTTGCCATTCCCCCCGGACCTTGATGAAGGTGTCGAAGTTGGTGGTGGAATAGAACTCGCTGGGCAGGATGCCGTCCTGTTCGGCCGGGACCAGACGGCAATCATCCCGATCGATGATGGCGCCGAAATCCTCCAGGGCAGCCAGGATGTCCTGCAACTGTTGCTGACTCCGGGCCTTCACCATGAGCCAGGCCCGGGAGGTTTCCTGGTTGTTCCTTCCGATCTCGAAGCGCAGGACTTCGAACTGGCCCTCCATTTCGACGATCTTGTCGAAGGCGTACTTGAGTATGCCCGAATCGATCAGGTGGCCTTCGATCTCGATTTCTTCCTGCAACTGAACCATGGATGGTCACCGGTACGGTTGGAGCCCTTTGGCGGGCCACTGACTAGCTTTCCGTCTTGTTCATCCAGCTCATCATGTCCCTCAGTCCCTTGCCCACCTGCTCGATGGGGTGTTCGGCCTCCCGGCGCCGATTGGCGTTCATGGAAGCCCGCCCGGACTGGTTCTCGAGGATGAATTCCCGAGCGAAATTGCCGTTGCAGACATTTTCCAGGATGTCGTCCATGGCATCCCGCACGGCCTGGTTGACGATCTGAGGCCCCCGGGTGTAGTCACCGTACTCGGCGGTGTCGCTGATGGAATAGCGCATGTAGGACAAGCCGCCTTGATACATGAGGTCTACGATTAACTTCATCTCGTGAAGACATTCAAAATAAGCCACTTCCGGTTGATAGCCGGCTTTGATGAGTGTCTCGAATCCAGCCTTGACCAAGGCGGAAGTCCCGCCGCAGAGTACGGCTTGCTCACCGAACAGATCGGTCTCGGTCTCCTCCTTGAAGGTGGTCTCGATCACCCCTGCCCGAGCGGCGCCGATTCCCTTGGCGTAGGCCAGCGCCACGTCGAGGGCATGGCCGGAAGCATCCTGCTCGATGGCAACCAGAGCGGGAACGCCTGCTCCCTCCTGGTAGACCTGGCGGACCATGTGTCCGGGGCCCTTGGGAGCGATCATGGAGACATCCACCTCCGGCGGCGGTACGACTTGACTGAAATGAATGTTGAACCCGTGGCTGAACATCAGGGTCTTTCCTGCCGACATATGCGGCTTGATGGAGGCTTCGAACACTGCCCGTTGCGTCTGGTCGGGAACCAGGATCATGATCACCTGGGATTGGGCCGAAGCCTCATCCACCGTGGCCACCTGAAGTCCTTCGCCCTCGGCCTTGGCCCAGGAGCGGCTCCCCTCATAGAGTCCGACCACCACCTCCAGTCCGCTGTCCCTGAGATTCAAGGCATGGGCATGTCCCTGACTGCCGTAGCCGATAATGGCAATTTTCTTTTCCTTCAGGTGAGCCAGATCTGCATCTTCATCGTGATAAACTTTCGCCATTGACGCGTCCTCGCTTGGATATGGATTGGGTCCGGAAACTGCTTCCGGGGCCCTCGATTGCCTGCAGGGGGCAGCCCTGGTTCCGGCCCATGGATGCTGCCCATGTTACACCAAGCCATCACCTGCCTTCAAAAAACTCGGTAGTGTCTCAGTTTGTCCGGGTCCAAGGTTGGGATGAGAGAATCGCATGGAATTTCGGGGCGCCATTCCGACTACGCTAGTAGACCTCGTCACCTGTTTCTACGAGGAAATGTTGTTGGGGCCGGGCGACCGGTCCTGGCATAAATTGAAGGACCGGAACGACCCAACGTCCGAAAAAACCAACTGACCACGCAGGTGCCGTTTTGCAACCCTTCACGCTCTCTCTGCTGGCCACTCTCCCCATCGTCGCGGTAGCCCTGCTGCTGGTGCTGCTGCGATGGCCCGCCAGGCGGGCCATGCCGATCGCCTACCTGGTTACCGCCGCGCTTGGCCTGTTGGTGTGGCAAGTACCGGTGCGGCAGGTGGCCGCGGCTTCCATCAACGGCCTGGTGGTTGCCGCCACCCTGCTCTACATCATCTTTGGAGCCATTCTGCTGCTCAACACCCTGCGGCAAAGCGGCGCCATTCAGGCCATCCGAAGCGGTTTCACCAATGTGACTCCCGACCGGCGGATTCAGGTGGTGATCATCGCCTGGTTGTTCGGCACCTTCATCGAAGGGGCTGCCGGTTTCGGGACGCCGGCGGCCATCGCCGTCCCTCTGCTGGTGGGACTGGGGTTCCCGGCCATGGGTGCGGTCATGGCCGGAATGATCATTCAAAGCACACCCGTCTCTTTCGGTGCCGTGGGGACCCCCATCCTGATCGGAGTCAACAGCGGGCTTTCCGCCGATGCCTCCATCCAGGCCTTTGCCCTCCAGGCCGGATTCACCGATTGGAACGGCTTCCTCTCCGAAATCGGCTTCCGGGTGGCGCTGCTGCACACCGCTGCCGGAACCCTGGTGCCCCTGTTCGTTCTGGCGTTGATGACCCGCTTTTTCGGCAAGAACCGATCCTGGGCCGAGGGATTGCGGGTATGGCCCTTTGCCCTCATGGCCGCCTTCGCCATGACCCTGCCCTATCTGTTGGTAGCCAGATTTCTGGGTCCCGAGTTCCCCTCCCTGTTCGGGGGGCTCATCGGCCTGGCTCTGGTGATCTTTGCCGCCAAGAGAGGTATTTTCATGCCGCGGCCGGAGAATCAATGGGATTTCGATGCTCCGGAACACTGGCCCGGCCACTGGACCGGATCGGTTCGTCTGAAGGAGGAGCCTCCGGCTCGCCCAATGGGCCTGTTGAGAGCCTGGACACCCTATCTTCTGGTAGGCCTGTTGCTGGTACTCACCCGGCTGGGATTTTTCCCTTTTCAGGAATGGACTCGGGCCTGGACCATTTCCTTTCCGCACATCCTGGACACCGGGATCTCGGC
Organism: Acidobacteriota bacterium; assembly: GCA_028875575.1. Lineage (NCBI taxonomy): Bacteria > Pseudomonadati > Acidobacteriota > Acidobacteriota bacterium. The sequence continues at coordinate 41,319 of JAPPDF010000026.1, read as the reverse complement.
CCGCGTGCAGCCCCTCTATCTGCCCGGAAGCATATTTCTGCTGGTTTCAGTCCTGACCTTCTGGGCTCACCGGTTGAGTTTGTCCCGTTTCCGGGAGGTGTGTTTTCAATCGGCCGGGACCACGGCAGCTGCCTCGGTCGCCCTCATCTTCACCGTCCCCATGGTGCAGGTATTCATCAACTCGGACGGTGGGGCCGCCGGTTACGACAAGATGCCCATCGTGCTGGCCGCCGGTGTGGCCGCCCTGGCCCAGACCGCCTGGCCGATTTTCGCCCCTTTCATCGGAGGCCTGGGGGCTTTCGTAGCCGGCAGCAACACCGTCAGCAACATGATGTTCTCCCTCTTCCAGTTTGGAGTCGGGCAACGCATCGGGGCGGATCCGGTCTGGATGGTGTCCCTGCAAGCGGTAGGCGGAGCCGCCGGCAACATGATCTGCGTTCACAACGTGGTGGCGGCTTCGGCGGTGGCCGGGCTGGTCGGCAAGGAGGGCGCCATCATTCGCCTAACCCTGCTTCCCTTCGCCACCTATGCCCTTTTGGCGGGTGCTTTGGGTTATGCGATCGCGTGGCATTCCCGGCAAGGCTGGGTGAATCCGGGAACGTTCATCGTCCTGTTGATTGCGGCGACCGTCGTGTGGCTGATCGCTGCCGGCAGGCAGCGGGCCGGGTAGGGTTACATGCTGCCCAGAGCCTGTTCCATCAGATCCATTCCGGTCACCAGGTTCTCCATGCTGGTCGCAAAGGAGATGCGCACGTGACCTTCCATGCCGAAGGCTGAACCCGGAACCACGGCTACTCCCGAATGACGCAGCAGCCAAGTGGAAAACTCCACCGAGTCCCGCACCTCGCTCCCGAAATAGCTGGAAATGTTTGGGAAGGCGTAAAAGGCGCCTCCCGGAGTGGCGCAGCTCAGGCCGGGCATGCCGTTGAGCCGTTCCACTACGTAACGACGCCTGCGCTCATACTCTGCAATCATCTGTGACACCGAGTCCTGGCTGCCGAGGATGGACTCAAGGGCCGCTTTCTGGGAAACCGAGGCCGGGTTGGCGCTGTGGCTCTGGACGTTGCTGACGCTCTTGGCGACTTCCCGCGGGGCCACCAGGTAGCCAATGCGCCATCCGGTCATGGCGTAGGTCTTGGAAGCGGTGTTGACCAGCAAGGAAACATGCTTGGCACGGTCGGCGTACCGAGCCAGCGAGGTGTGCCGATTTCCGTCGAAGACGAAAAATTCATAGCATTCGTCGAAAATGATCATCAGATCCCGGTCCAGGGCCAGGTCCACGATCCGGTTCATCTCATCGGCCGGAATTACGGCTCCGGTAGGATTGTTGGGCGTGTTGACCACCATGGCTCGTGTGCGGGAGGTTACCTTGGCTTCCAGGGCCGATGCCTTGAGGACAAAGTTATCCTCTTCCCGGGTCACGACCTCGACCGGTACGGCTCCAACCATCTTGAACTGCTCGGGAAAAGTCACCCAGTAGGGAACGGGCAGCAGCACCTCGTCACCTTCTTCGAACAGGGCAAAGGCCAGGTTGAACAAGGTGTGCTTGGCGCCGCAGGAGATCACCACCTCGGGCACGGAGTAGTCGACCCCATACTGGCGGCGGTATTTCTCCACCACAGCTTCCCTGAGGTCCTTGATACCCGGTGCCGAGGTATAGCGGGTGAAGTTGTCGTCGATGGCCCGGTGTCCTACGCCCTTGATGTTGTCGGGGGTGTTGAAGTCCGGCTCACCGATACTGAAGTCCACCACCTCCCGACCTTCGGAGCGCAGGCGGTTGGCCTCTTCCGATACCGCCATGGTCGGCGAGGGCGAAAGGCGCCCGACTCGTTTGGCTAGTCTCATCGTCTCTCCCCGCGTCAATTCCAGTCATTCCAGGCTTTCAGCCGGGCTTCACACGGCCCTGGCGGAAGCAGAGTATATTCAGTTCCCGGAGCAAAGTAAAACCGTTCGGGAGTCCGTCCCCCGACGCCTGCAATCCCGGATTCTCAGGGGATGGCGAAGCGTCGTTCCCCATGGGCTGACGCCCACGGCTACCTGTTGTTGCCGCAGCAACAGTCATTAAAATTCCAGTGACGTTTATCTCCGTCCGTTATAGTCTATAACTGTGTTATTTATGAGTGTATTATCTAGGTCTTGCCATCGCTGGACTTGCTACCAACATCCCTTGCTTTCCACTGCCATCCCCCATTTAACAGGGGGATGGATACTTTAAGCAACGTCCCTCCTGCCCGACCTAAAACCAAGCCCACCGGCCGCCACCCCAGCAACGCCCTCTCGACCGCCTTTCTGCGCTCCGCTCCGCCCGGAAGACACGCCGACGGAAACGGATTGTACCTCTTCGTCCAGCCTTCCGGGAGCCGGAAGCCGGAGGTTGGCCTTGTCGGTAAATCTGCCGGGCTCTCAGCACTCTCTCATAGTTCCCCTAACCACGACGGCGAAAGCTCCGCTCTCTGCGAGCAGCACCTCCTGTTGGTCCTGCTGTGCCGGATCAGATGACCACCCCAAATTGTCAAGATTGCGCAAAGGAGAGTCGTAAGTGGTCGATTCTCAGTGCACCAGCAAGTCAAGAAGTGCCAGGAGGGTTAGTTGGTCTGCCGGATTTCAGCGGTGGCGTCCATGTACTCTTTGCCCGCATTTACTCGCCGGAGACGGAACACGTGAAACCCTGTGTGCTTTCCAGATTTGTCCTGATTCATAAACGTGTATCTCCAGTTGTTCTCGTCGAGCCGTTTAACAATGGACGTCCCCAGGGTTACTCTTGCTGGCATCAGATGAAAGGGGAGCCCTGTAGAGGTATTTTCTTCAGTGACACGGTGCGGGCTGTCCTTGGGGACGATCACAAATTTCTGGGAGAGAAAGAGGATGGCACCAAGGGCGAAGCCTAGGACAAAAGCGCCCGCTACAGCCGAGATGTGTACTTTTCTCCACATATTCGCCTCCTTTTCTAGTTACCTTGCCTGACATTTCTTGATGGTGTTTGATTTACGAGTATATCGCACCTCTATTGTGAGAGGGGCTTTACAGATCCTTACAAGGACCCTCTTTCCGGCCAGCCAACTGGAAGAATCAGATCTCCCGCCCCACGATTTCTTTGGACAGTGATTTGAGCAACTCTTTGAGAAGCTACAGGAGAGGAGAATCACGCTATGTCTAGACGAAGGAATGGGGCGACGGTAGCCGATAGGGCGACCGTAGCACGCGCCGGATCCGTAGGTGCTAGAAAGAGCCGGTGATCAAAAATGGTTTGGACCGAACTGCGGGCACTGCATTGGCTATGGATATCGCGTGGCGGGCTCAGGACCCGCTTGACGGCCTCGGACTCAAGGTTGATACTTGGCTGACCTGTCCATCAACGTCCTGAATCGTCCAGTAAATTACGGTTCAACTAGAGGGATTTAATGAGGGGATGGAGACGGACCTCTCTAAAATAGGTCTTTTATAATTAGTGTATTACAACTGAACAATCATAGCCGCCGCGTTCGCGGCTATACTCCCCTACGCGACGTTTCCCGATAGCTCCCCCCGGGCTCTGCGCCAGGGCATATTCTAAATAGAAAAGCACGTTTCCTCTTGCAGCATTGTGGGTTCGGGGAGAGCTGCGAATGCTGCGGTTGACGGGGGTACCCGGCGAGACGCCACCTAGGGGCCATCCTTATAGAGCTGCGTAGCTGCGGCTCAGGGTAGCCCCGGGTGTCAACCCGGGGTCGTTTGGGTTCAGCACCAACCCAGCCGCGAATGCGGCGCATTGAAAGCACCCGTTCGGGACCGCACCACCTCCTCCAAAGAAACGCCGCCCCACGCCACATCTACCCACTGTCGCAGCCGCGTACGCGGCAGACCAAACGGCGGGCCCCAAACACACAGCTCCCATTCGAAATGGCCACCCAAAATACGTAGCAATACTCATGACCCAGTATACTCAGCCCCCCTTCGTGTCCCTTCTTGCATCCCCCTACTCCGGGCGTACCACTTCCACTGCCTCAGGATTCCCCTCAGAATGCGGATGTCGCGATCGTCGGGTGAAGCCCGTGCCAGCAATTGACGCAGGGTCATCATGATTTCCCGGGGATTCTGCTTCTTGAGGAACTGGATTTCTTTCAGACATCCTTCCAGATCTTGAGAGAAGGTCTCTGTTTGACCCAGTTCCGCCAGCCCCCGAACCCCTTTGGAAGGAGGTGCCGAGAGTCCTTGGGAAAGCTCGTAGGCCACGATAGCCACGGCATGGGCCAGGTTGAGAGATGAGAATCCGGGGACGGTGGGAATCCTCACCTGCCAGTGGCAGTACTGCAAATGCTCATTGGTCAGTCCGGTGCGTTCGGGCCCGAAGAGGATGGCAACCTCGTGCCCGGGGGCCAGCGCCTGCAGCTCGGCTGCCATCTCCCGAGGCTGCAGGGATCGATCGAACCATCGAACCGTCCGCGAGCTGGTGGCTACGCTCAGGTGAAAGGACTCCAGCGCCGAGGCAAGCCCGCTGGTCCGTACGGCATTTTCCAACAGGTCGTCGGCTCCCCGGGCCCGTTGCCGGGCTTCCTCGCTCAGATCAGCTTTGCAGTCGACCAGGACGAGTCGACCCATACCCATGTTCTTCATGACACGGGCCACCGAGCCCAGGTTTCCCGGGGAGCTGGTCTCCACCAGCACAATGGCAATGCGGCCGAGATCAGGCATGGGCGGCTCGCCGGGTCTTTTCACCGGCAGTTTGCTACACAATCAAAATGCGGGTTGCTTGTCGGGATCGCCCACGTCTGCCAAACCCATCCGGAGATGCACTATTCGGGTTGGGGCGCTCCTTCGGGCAGCAATTGTCCCTTTTCCAGATAGCGGATCTTGCTGGCGTGGCGGGCTGCATGAGGATCGTGGGTCACCATCAGGATGGTTTTCCCGTGGTCGCGGTTCAACCTGGAAAGGATGGTGAGGATCTCCTGGGCCGACTGCGCGTCCAGGTCTCCGGTGGGCTCATCGGCCAGGATAATGGAGGGATCGCTCACAATGGCTCGGGCAATAGCCACCCGTTGCTCCTGGCCGCCGGAAAGCTGGCGCGGATAGTGATCCATTCGGTCCGACAATCCAACCAGCCCTAAAGCGGTAGCGGCATGCTCGTTCCGCTCCTGTCGGCTGAGACGGGTCAGCAACAGGGGAAGCTCCACGTTTTCCCGGGCGGTCAGGACGGGAATGAGATTGAAGGTCTGAAAGATGAAACCGACATTCTCGTTCCTCCAGTCCGCTATGGCCCGCTCCTTGAGCTTAAGGAGATCCCGGCCCAGGACCTTGACCTGCCCGCGAGTGGGGCGGTCGATGGCGGCAATGAGATAGAGCAAGGTGGACTTGCCCGACCCCGACGGTCCCATGAATGCCACAAATTCTCCTCTTTGAATCGTTAGATGAACATCCTGCAAGGCAATGACCTGAAAGGCGTCCCGCTGGAACTCCTTGTGCAGGTCAGTGGCCTCCACCACCAAATCGTTAACCATGCATTCCCCTTTTCGACCTTTGGCGAGCCCCTCTCGACCCTTCTCCAACCCCTTAGTGGCCCTTCGTGGATATCTCTTTTTCCTGCTCGCCGATCCGAGGCACAGCCTCGCTAATCCCCTACCCTGCGGACCCGGTCCCCATCCTCCAAATTGCCGGGAGGGTTCACCACGATATCTTCCCCGCCGATCAGACCCTCGGTGACGACTACGCCCTCGGCAGTGAGATCTCCGATCCGGACTGGGCGTTCCCTGGCCCGGCCCTGCAGGACCGCCAACACCGTCTTGCGACCCTCCCGGTCACGCACAGACGCGGTAGGCACGGTAATCCGCAAACCCGTGGGAGCCCGATCTCCGTTGGACGGCTCTTCCGGAGCCAGGAAGGCAACCTGGGCATTCATCTCCGGTCTCAGGAAGGAGTCGGGATCGGCCACCTGGACCTTGACCTGCACGGTTGCCTTCTGCCGGTTGGCCTCCGGTGCGATCTCGGCAATATAGCCGCGGTAGGAGCGGTCGGGAAAGGCATCAGTCTTGAGGGTGGCCTCCTGCTTCATGGAGAGCCTGGCGAAGTCGTCCTGGCTGATGTCCAGTTCCACTTGAAGATCGTTCAGATCGGCCAGGGTGACCACGTAGCCCTTGGCCCCGCGTTCACCCACAAAGCTGGTGGTGACAAATTCTCCCTTCTCCACGGCCCTTTCCAGGATCGTTCCGGTGATCGGGGCTCGAATGACGGTGGAGTCCAGGTAGGTCCGGCGAAGAGCCAACGCGCCACGGGCCTGCTTGACCCGCCCCCTCATAGCTTCGATCTGCTCCTCCCGTGGACCCAATCGCACCAGGTCGGCTTCCCTGGACAGCGATTCCACTCGAGCCGCCTCGGCCTCGAAGCGGGTCTGGGCGTTGTCCAGGTCCTGCCGTGGCAGCACTTCTTCCTCAAAGAGCTTCCGCACCCGATCCAGGTTGATCCTGGCGTTCTTCAGATCGGCCTGGGCACGGGCCAGGTTGGCATTGGCGCGAGCGATCTCTTCGGGACGGGAGCCGGCCTCCAGCTCGCTCAATTGTGCCAGCAAGCTGGCCAGTTGTCCCTCGGCCTGCTGCGCCTGAGCCCGATACTCGGCATCCTCCAGCCTGACCAGAACCTGTCCCTGCTGGACCAGGTCCCCCTTTTCGACACCGATCCAGGCGACTTTCCCCACCACCTTGGCCGTCAACTGGATCTTGCGATGGGCCACGATGTACCCGGAGGCGTTCAGGACCACCGCAGGGCCCTGAGACCCGGACTCACCGCCCGCGACCACGCGGAAGACTTCCACCTCGATCTCCTGCCTGGCGAAGCGGGCAGCGGTGACGGCCGCGGTCACAGCCAGAACCAGTACAACACCGGCAAGAATCCAGCGGGTTGTCCACCGGGAGGGGCCGCTCGAGGAACGCCTTCGGCTCTTGTGGATTCTCAGGCTGTCGAGTTCCTGCTCCAGATTTTTCCCGGATTCAACCACCGGCTACAACTCCCGCAGTGCATTGAGAATGCTTTCCCTGGCGGCCCCACGGGCCGGCAGAAGTCCGCCCAGGAGCCCCATGATCGAGGCAAATCCAACCCCAAAGGCCACAATGGCCGGCGAGAGACGAAAATCGAAACCGGTCTCGCTGAAGGTGAGATTGTTGCCGATGCCGGTCTCCAGGCCATGCAGCGGCAGCACCAGCAGTACCCCGATCAACCCGCCCAGCAGGGAAAGGAGGAGAGACTCGATCACGAAAGCAAGCAGAATGCTGCCTCCCGAAAAACCCAGTACTCGCAGGGTCCCGATCTCCCGCGAGCGACGAGCCACGGCCGCATACATGGTGTTCATGGCGGCAAAGCAGCTTCCGACAGCCATGATGACGGCAACAAAGATGCCCAGGAACTTCACCGGCTCGGCCGAGGCGGTCTGCTCCTGGTAGTAGTTCACTTCCCGCTTGCCCTCCAGGTAAAGCCGTTGATCGTCGGCCAGGGCGTTCTGGAGCGCCTGCAGGCTCACCGGATCGCTGGCGCGGACCAGAACCGAGGAAAGCACTTCCATGCGATTGGAATCGGTGGCCAGTTGATTGAGACCGACCCAGATCTCGCTGTCGAAGGCAGTATTGCCGGCGTCAAGAATACCGACCACATTCCAGTCGCCGCGGCCGAAGCGCAGCCGATCTCCCACGCCGGCGTTGACGTACCGCCTTGCGATCGATTTCCCCACCACCACTTCCCGCTGACCCGGCTGGAACCAACGGCCCTCGCTCAACTTCAGGTTGGGCCGCATTCGGATTCCCATCGGGGGCAGGCCCCGGATGTTCACGTTGGCCCCCTCGGGACTGTTGTGGCGCGGCAAATTGATGACGGTCACTATTTCGGGGGAAACCATGGGCCCCCCCTCCAGTTGCTGAATCCCCGGCTTGTTGCGAATGGTCGACACGGCCTCGCGGGTGACCTGGCTGACCAGCTCCGAGATGGAGTTCTTCCTCATTACCAGGAGGTGGAGCGGATGCCCGGTGGCCTGGAGAGACTTTTCCAGGCCTCCGACCAGGGCCAGTATTCCCAGCAGCACCGCCACCGTGAGTCCTATGCCCAAGGCCGTCATGACCGTGGTGGTCTTGCGGACCGTCAGGTTCTTCAAGTTGTAGGAGAGAGGCAAAGGCATATCGTGACTCAGGGCTTCCCCACCGTCTCAGCCATCCAGGCCGACGGGAGGAACACCGCGCGGCCGCAAGGGCTCCGAACCAGACGCTTCAATCGGTTGAGGACGCGCTCAATTTCTCCCCACTATCCGGCTGCTCCTTGAGCACAAACGGCTGTCACCCCGTGTGCCGAAGCGCCGAAGTAATGGGCATCCGGGTCGCTCCCAGGGCCGGGACCAGGGAGCTCAGAATGCCGATGGCCAGGGCAATGGACAGGCTGATCAGGAACACCGGCGGTGAAAACGACAGCCCGGAAAGCATGAGCTGCGATTGTCGCAAGAACCCCGATGCTCCCCAGGCCAGGCCGCATCCCAGCAGGCCCCCCGCCAGGGATATCAGGACGGCCTCGGCCACGATCATGCCCAGCACCTTGCCGGTGGTAAATCCCAATGTCTTGAGCACCCCGATCTCGGTGATGCGCTCCCGCACCGACATGCCCATGGTGTTGGCGGCCACCAGCAGAATGGTGAAAACCAGGGCGCCGCAAATGCTGAGCAGGAACACCTTGACGTTGCCCAGCATGGAAACGAAGCTCAACTGGAAGGCCCGCTCGGTCTCGGTCTTGGTCTGGCGCTCCGAATTTCGATAGAGATCGTCGATTTGCTGCGCGATGCGCGGCACCGACTCGGCGGAATCGGCCAGGACGCCAAAGGTTCCCACCATCCCGCGCCGGGACTCGGGCAAGCCCTCTTCCAGGTATTTCCGGTGAAAATACATGGAGAAGTCCTGGTTTTCGACATCGCTTTCAAACAGGGCCCGAATGGTCAATTCCAGGTCCATCGGGTAGATGTCCCCCTTGATCGTAATCCTCTGGCCCAGCTTGAAGTTCAGCCGCTCGGCCAGGCTCTTGCCGACAGCCGCGGCCGTGCGCTCCGACTGAAAGGCCTCGAGCTGTTCGGGAGGCACCGTGAACTCCTTGTAGACCTCGAAGATCCTTTCCGGATCGGTGGCGAACCGCGGGAAGAAATTTTCCGGTCGATTGTCGATATAGACCCCGCCGAACCAGGAGGTGGGCACCAGCTCGCGCACGCCAGGTACCTGGCGAATCTGCTGTTCATAGTATTCGGGAAGGGAGAAGGTCAGAGAGACCCGGTTGCGGGTCACAAGTCGCAGGGCCTGCTCGGGAGGGCCCTCCTGATGGTAGAAGGCCTGATAGACCGAAAGGAGTACTCCCAGCAGAAACAGCGAAATGCTGATGCTGGCAACCGTCAGCAGCGTTCGGCGCCGGTTGCGCAGCGCATTCTTGAGAGCCAGGTTCAGGGTATCCCGAAACACGGATAGTCTCGTTTCCGCGGGAAGAAAGCAGAGACTCCCGCTGGTTTTCAGATTAGCACAACTCCGGCGGACTCGGTCAAAGCATCCTGGGCATCCCTTACCTGAAACAAACGCTGGCGCCTAGTGGCTGGAAACCGGTTCAAAGTCGAGCATGGGCAAATTTTTTATTCACATCGATGCACAGGATATACAGGATTTTTTTCAGGAAACGGCTAGCTCTTCATGCCGGGAATCCGCAAAACCGCACCGGATCATCGCCTGAGCTGGCCTCTCGTGCTGGAAGCTCTTGTCCCGTTAATCCTGTGCATCCTGTGCATCGATGTTCAATTAGGTGGAAAACCGTGCTAACGGAACAGGACCCTTTTCCCCGACAGGCTATGAAGATTCGTTGTTTCACCCTCGAATGATCCGCACGACAGGGCGGGGGCGGTACTTGTCTGAAACCTCCCGGTTCCGCCCCTATGAGTCGCCCCGTCGTTGGGGAGGGAGGAGCGCCTGGGTGAAAAGTGAATAGTGGAGAGTGAAGAGTGGTCAGCGGATGGTGCTGAAAGCAGCCAAGCGCTTGATGACCCAGTTGCACTTTCTCAAGGACCGTGCCGAGAGCAACAGGACATTTGACTGATCGATTCCAGACCTATTTGAAGGACTGCGCCGAGGCCGGAACGATGCTTTGCGTGTCGATCAAAGAGCTCTTCCCTCTTCACTCTCCACTCCTCTGAAGCATCCCTGGTTCACTCTGTATGATCCGTCCCGTCGTCGGGGACGGGAAGCGGCTAACCAGGACCTTGACCTTTTCTCCGACCTGGTCTCCGGGAGTTTTCTTCCAACGGACTGGAACACGCCCTGCAATGAGTCCTCCGCCGGGCATTCAGGGTCCCGCAGCTCCGGCAGCGGATGTACATGGTGTTCGTGAACCACTGGGTCAGGAAGGCGCTTCCGCCCAGGATCAGAACAGCCAGCAGGATATTGAGGGCTGTTTCCATGAAAGGAGCAAATAAGGACCGCTACCGGCTCAGCCTGGAAACAGGCGGCCCATGCCTCTATTCCGCCACGGGCGACGGACTAGCCCGACCCGGGCGCTTCATTCGCCTCCACCCTCCCGGGCCGAAAGAAGAACGCAAAGAGCACCAGCACCACCGCTGCGGCCACCGCGGGCACCAGCCAGACCTCACCCCAATGATGCTGCACGGCACCAGCCCCATCAAGATAACTGTAATGCTGCACCACCAGCCCGGAAACCCTGGCGCCCACGAACATGCCCAGGCCCAGGGTGACCAGGGCGATGAATCCCTGGGCCGCTGCCCGAACCCGGATGGGTGCCTTGCGGTCCACGTAAACCTGGCCGGCCACGAAAAAGAAATCGTAGCAGATGCCGTGCAGGAGAATGCCTCCCAGCAACATCCACAGGTATTGGTTGCCGTCGCCCCAGGCAAACAGCAGATAGCGGGCCACCCAGGCAGCCATTCCGATCAGTAGCGTCCCCTTGAGTCCCACCCGGGTCAGGAAGAAGGGCATGGCCAGCATGAAGAGAATTTCGGATCCCTGCCCCAGGGTCATTTTGCTAGCGGCCTGACTGACTCCGATCTCGTTGAGGAACAGGTTGGTAAAGGTGTAGTAAAACTGTAGTGGAATACAGAGCAGAAACGATCCCGCCACGAAGATGGCAAAGGAGCGCTCCCTCATCAGGCTCAGGGCATCCAGCCCCAGCAGTCCCCTGAGGCTGAAGGGCTGACCGCCCCCTTTGGGAGGGGTGTGGGGAAGCAGCAGGCAGTAGAAACCCATCAACACCGACGCGCCGGCGGCAATTTGCAGCGGCACGGCGGTGGCCTCCAGGTGCAACCGTCCCACCAGCAGGCCGGCGGCGATCCAACCGATGGTCCCCAGCACTCTTACCCTGGGGAATTCCCGTTCCGGGCTCTCCATGTGGTGAAAGGACAGGGAGTTGGTGAGCGCCAGGGTCGGCATGTAGCACAGGGTGTAGATCAACAGCACCGGGAGGAGGTGGCTGAAGTTTTCCAGACCGGATACCCAATACAGCAGGACCCCGCCCATTAGGTGCAGCCCCGCAAGCACCTTTTCCGAGGAAAAGTAACGGTCGGCCACCAACCCCATGAAAAATGGAGAGATCATGGCCGCGATGGCCGTGGTGGCGTAGGCCCAGCCGATCTGGCTGTCGCTGAAGCCAAGGGTCCGGCTCAAATAGGTGACCAGGGTGACGTACCAGGCCCCCCAGATGAAATACTGCAAAAACATCATGGCGGAGAGCTTCAGGCGAACCATACCTTGACCTCGTTGACGGAGCGGTCTATCGGCTTGCGCCCGGCTAAGGGCCATTGTTCCGGCCGCGGTTGCTGAGTAGCGACAAGACCATTTTCCTTTTGGTTTTCTTGGTGGCCCTTCGTATTCCTTCGTGGCCCTTGGTGGATAACTCTTTTCATCGCTCCACCTCAGTCTCCAGTCCCCTTCTCACCCTCAACCCAGGACATCCCCGACAGGCGGGTCACGGTCCGTTTTTGCCCGAGAGCCGCCATGACCTCGAAAATTCCCGGGGCTACCGCCTTTCCGGTCAGCAGTGCTCGGGCCGCGTTGATGAGCAGACCCGCCTTGACCTCCTTTTCGGCGGCAAAGGCGCGAAGGGCCGATTCCGTCTCCTCCAGTCCGAAGACGGGCAGCGACCCGAGACGCGCGCCCAGTGCGGGCATCAGAACCGGCAGAGCGTCATTCTTGAGGAATTTCCGGCGAGCCTTGTCTTCGATCTCGAAGTCATCGGTGAAGAAGGCTCTCCCCTGGGTGGCGAAGTCGGACACCATGCGGACGCGCTGCTTGAGCAGATCGATCACCTTCAGCATCCAGGCCCGGTCGGAGGAGTCGAACTCCCCTTTCCATAGTCCCTCCCTTTCCAGCTCGACCCTGATCAGCGCGAAAAGCCTCTCGGCAGGGGCGTTGCGCAGATAGCGGCTGTTGAACCAGGACAGCTTCTCCAGGTCGAAGACGGCGTTGCTTTTGTTCACACCCTTCAGGGAGAACTGCTGGATTAACTCATCAGTGGACAGAGACTCCACCTCGGTTTTCGGAGACCAGCCCAGCAGCGCCAGAAAGTTGCAGAAGGGGTCGGGCAGATAGCCCTGTTTCCGGTAGGTGGTCACGGCGGTGGCCCCGTGCCGCTTGCTGAGCCTGGTCCGGTCGGGGCCCAGAATCAGCGGGAGGTGCGCAAAATCGGGAACCGTCCGTCCCAGGGCCTGGTAAAGGAGGATCTGCTTAGGAGTGTTGGAGATGTGGTCGGCGCCGCGGATGACGTGGGTGATCTTCATGTCCAGATCGTCCAGCACCACGCCCAGGTGGTAGGTGGGCATGCCGTCGGATCGAACCAGCACGAAGTCCTCGATCTGCTTCGCCTGGTGGACAATCCGGCCGAAGATTCGATCCTCGAAGGCAACCTCTCCGTCGCGGGGCCCCTTGAAGCGCACCACGCCGGGCAGACCGCGGGCATGCCTCTCCACTGACCGGTCTGACGACAACCCGCAACAGGTGCCGTCATACTTCCAGGGTTTTCCGGAAGCGGACGCCGCCTGGCGCTTGGCCGCCAACTCGGCTGTCGAACAAGAGCAGCGGTAGGCCTTGTTCGCGCTCAAGAGCTGATCCGCTACCTGGCGGTAGCGGTCCAGCCGTTCCGACTGCAGGAAGGGGCCCTCGTCCCAGTCCAGGCCCAGCCACTGGAGAGCCCCCAGAATGTCTTCCACCATCTCCGGGCTGGAGCGCTCCCGGTCGGTGTCTTCGATTCGGAGGATGAAGCGACCGCCCTGACCTCGGGCAAACAGCCAGTTGAACAGTGCCGTACGCGCCCCGCCCACGTGCAGGGATCCGCTGGGGGACGGCGCAAAGCGTACTCTTACACCCGGCACGCCAGGATCCTCCTTGAACTATTGGAAATCACTGTGTGCAAATTCAGGAAAGAGGTTGGGCGGGGTGGCCGGAAGTCGTCCGCCCGGGCGGGCGAGCGCTGATCAAGGCTCCCCGCCGGCGGTTCGGACAGATGGTCGGAACCTGCCGAAATCGCATGGATTCGGCAAGTCCGTCCCAGGCGTGCCTAAACGGCGTCCCTGGCGGCAGCCAACGCCGCGTCATAGTCGGGATGGGAGGCGATTTCCTTGACATACTCCACGTGGCGGAGGGTTCCGCCGGAATCCACCACGAAAATAGCCCGGCTGTTCAGCCTAAGCTCCTTGACCAGGGTGCCATAACTGGCTGCAAAGGACATTTCCTGGTGATCCGAGAGCGTCTGGACCTGGTCCGCCTCGGCCGCTCCGCACCAGCGCTTTTGGGCGAACGGCAGATCGGCGGAAACCGTCAGAACCACCACCCCGTCTCCCAGACCGGCGGCCTCCTGGTTGAATCTCCGGCTCTGCTGGTCGCAAACCGGGGTATCCAGCGACGGGACCACGCTGATGAGGCGCACCTTGCCGGCGGAATCGGATAGCCCGACGGGTTTGAGGTCGTTGGAGAGCAGGGTAAAGTCGGGGGCCGGGTCACCTGCTTTCAACTCGGGCCCGACCAGCGTCAATGGATTCCCCAGAAATGTTGTGGCTCCAGCTCGTTCCTGCGCCATGTCTTCTTTCCTCCTTAGGATCGATAGCGTTATTTGTTTTACAACTTGAACTTCCACGGCTCGCCGGACAGAACCCTGCAACCTGGCATCCGGCAGGGACTGTTTGCGCCTAGCCTTCCTCGTACTGGCTCTTCAGCTTGGCCACCACGGTGGCGTCTGCCAGGGTGGTGGTATCCCCAAGGGCCCGTCCCTCGGCGATATCGCGCAGCAACCGCCGCATGATCTTGCCGCTTCGGGTCTTGGGCAGCTCGGCCGTAAAGTACACGCTCTGCGGCCGGGCAATGGGTCCGATTTTCTGGACCACGTGCTTCTTCAACTCGTCTACCTTGCCGGCATTCCCCTCAGCCCCTTCCTTCAAGGTTACGAACGCGGCAATGGCTTCTCCCTTGATATCGTCCTTCTTGCCGATCACGGCCGCCTCGGCCACCTCCTGATGGTCCACCAGGGCGCTCTCCACTTCCATGGTGCTCAACCGGTGCCCCGAGATGTTCATGACGTCATCCACGCGGCCCAACAGCCAGAAGTAGCCTTCCTCGTCCCGCTTGCAGCCGTCCCCGGCAAAATAGACGTTCTTGCCGAAGCGCTGCCAATAGGTCTCTTCATACCTTTTGGGGTCTCCATAGATGGTGCGGGCCATGGAAGGCCAGGGAGACTTGAGCACCAGGTAGCCGCCTCCGCCCAGCGGGACGCTGTTACCGGCCTCGTCCACCACGTCGGCATCGATGCCCGGAAGCGGGAAGGTGGCCGAACCCGGCTTGGTGGTGGTGAGGCCCGGCAGAGGCGAAATCATGATGGAGCCGGTTTCGGTCTGCCACCAGGTGTCCACGATGGGGCAGCGCCCCTGCCCGATCTTCTCGTGATACCACATCCAGGCCTCGGGGTTGATGGGCTCGCCCACCGTCCCCAAGAGGCGCAGCGTGGACAGGTCGTGCTTCGCCGGATAGGACTCGCCCCACTTCATGACGGCCCGGATGGCCGTGGGAGCCGTATAGAAGACATTCACGCCATACTTGGCCACCATGGCCCACCAGCGGTCCTTGTCGGGCCAGTCGGGGGAACCCTCGTAGAGAACCCCGGTGGTTCCGTTGGCCAGGGGCCCGTAGACGATATAACTGTGCCCGGTAACCCAGCCGATGTCGGCCGAGCACCAGTAGACGTCCTCTTCCTTGGCGTCGAACACCCACTTGTGAGTCAGGGACGCCCCCAGGATGTAGCCGGCGGTGGTGTGCAGAATACCCTTGGGCTTGGCCGTGGTCCCTGAGGTGTAGAGAATGAACAGCGGGTCCTCCGAGTCCATGGGCTCGGGCTCGCAGTAGGCCGGGACATTTTCCACGACGCGGTGCCACCAGACGTCCCGGGTCTCGTCCACCGCCACCGGAGCCGCATCCCCGATCCTTCGAACCATCACCACCTTCTCGACACAGGGGCAATCCTCGAGTGCAGCGTCCACGTTTCGCTTGAGGGGAACGATCTGACCGCGCCGGTAGCTCCCGTCGGCAGTGATCACCAGCTTGGACTGAGCGTCGTTGATCCGGTCTCGCAGGGACTCGGCGCTGAACCCGCCGAAGACCACGCTGTGGGGGGCGCCGATCCGGGCACAGGCCAACAGGGCGATGGGCAATTCCGGAATCATGGGCATGTAGATGGTGACCCGGTCGCCCTTTTGCACACCCAGCCGCTTCATGGCATTGGCGAACCGGTTGACCTCCCGGTAGAGGTCGGCAAAGGTCAGAACCCGCTCCTCTCCGGGTTCTCCCTCCCAAATGAAGGCGGCCTTGTTGCGACGCCAACCCCGAACATGCCGGTCCAGGCAGTTCACTGATACATTTAACTTCCCTCCCACAAACCATTGAGCAATAGGTGGCTTCCAGTCCAGGACTCGATCCCACTTGCGCATCCACTCCAGGCTCTCGGCAGCTTGGGCCCAGTAGGCCTCGGGGTCCTTGGCCGCCCGTTGATAGATGTCCGGATCGGCCATATTGGCGTTTCGAGAGCACTCCTCCGGAGGCGGAAAGAGGCGCTCTTCGTCCAGCAGAGCTTCAATGGGTTGATCGGAGCGATTCATCAGACCCCCTTGTGGTTACACAGCCATTCCACAACCCGAACACAGGGGCGCTATTATACACGGCAGCCATTTCGCCGTTAACGCCAATTTCCCGAGGATTCCACAGCCGAACCGACCATTTCCGCGGGCACCGTCCGGACTCGCAACAAGTCTCCCGCCGGGACTCAAAATCCCCCGCCCTGACGATCCAGCCCGCGGTAATAGTCGGACAGGATCTCGACTTCTCCGGCTCGGGAACCCCATACCACGTTTTCCTCAACCCGGATGCCGGCCACCGGACGGCCGCCTTCCCGCCAGTAGAGTCCGGGCTCGATCGAGGTCACCTGCCCGGGCAATACCGGCCGCTGTTCTCCGGGACCCAGGGTGGGACGGTCCTCGTGGTAGGCAAAACCGAGGCCATGGCCCAGAAAATGGGTGATTCCCTGCTCGAATCCGGCCTCTCGCATGGCCTGCCAGGAGGCCTCGCAGAGTTGTTCCCCCGTGCTCTTTACCGGGACATAACGCGCGATTGCCGCCGCCTGGGCATCCAGGACGGCCTGGTGCAACCTCCGAAGCAATGCGGTCGGTTCGCCGACTACCGTGGCCCGAGTGATGTCGGCCCAGTACCCCTCGGCGTGGGCGCCCAATTCCAACAGCACCAGATCTCCCTGTTGCAGTCGTCGCGCTGTGGGATGATTGGAAAGGGTATCGGCTATCCCAGTGCGCTCAGCACCCGAGGTAATCTGCGGCATCTCGCAAAAGACGTAGTCGATTCCCAGTGATGCCGCCTTCCGGAGGACGGCGCAGTGGACCTCGGTGGCCAGATCGATTTCTCGAATGCCTGCCTGCGCCAACTGGTAGAAGGCCTGCGCTCCCGCTCGCACCACCTGGTGGGCCAGCTTGAGCTTGCCGACCTCCCGGGAGGACTTGACCGACTTGAGCTGGTTGATCCGGTCCCCGGCGTCCTCAACCACGGGGAAAATCGAAGGCAGCTCGGCCCTGATCCTGTCATAGGTCAAACACTCCGATGGCATCTTGTTGGGGCCGTAATGGTGCACTTCAAGATGCGCCCCGACCTTTTCAATCCCCTGCCTCGACCTCTCGCTCCGAAGCCACTCGATGACGGCCTGATCGGGGTCCACCTGGCAGCCCCGCTTGCACCAGTCGAAGCAGTCGATACGGTCTGCCCAGCTCTCCTCGGCCACGAAGGATTCCCGCCACCAGGGGGTCAGCAGGCCGACCCCGCCGTCCCGGTCCACCAGGACGGCCACGTGGGTGCTCGCCGGCAGCATGCCGGTGGCCATCAGGATGTCGTCCGGGTAGAGCAGCAGCAGGGCGTCCAGTCCCCCCTCGGCCAGGGACTGTCGAATCTGGTTCAGTCGTTCATGGTCGGGGGAGGCCATGGGTTTCAATTCTTTCGGTTCGGAGTGTTCCGAGCGGGAATCCGTCACGGCTGCGCCGGAACTTGGCCGGAACCATTGTCGTGACAGCGATCCGAAAGGCGACGGAGAAGAGTAATGGAGAGGCTCCTCTGCTCATCTCACGCGGGCTGTCCACTATAGCGATAAGGGAGAAGAAGGGTCAATGGAAGGTGTGATGATACGGCTGTGCGTCCGAGGGCACGGGAACCCCTGCAGGAGGAAGGCCCCAACTGCGAGGAATGTCCATGATCGGGTCCGTTGACAATAGTCAGAATCCCAGTCATAATTTTCACCATGTCCATTGACGAGTATATCCCCGTATCCACGGCGAAGTCGCAACTCCTTAACGTACTCCGCCGCATTGAAGAGCAGCACGCCAAGGTGGTCATCACCAAGAATGGTACGCCCAAGGCGGTTTTGCTCCCCTACCGGGATTTCGAAGGCCTGCGGGAGACGATCGAAATACTTGCCGATCCGGCGATGGTTCAGGGGATCCGGAAGGGTCTGGACGACGTCACCGCCGGGCGGGTTGTGAGCGTGGAAGAGGCTTTCGAGGATTGAGACCTTCCTCAGTTTTCGTTTCCGAAGCTGCAAAAGAGATTCTGCGGCACCTTCATCCAACCTCGAAGAAGGCAATCCGCACCGCCTTGGATGATCTTCGAGAACATCCGTTTCAGGGGAAACCTCTGGTTGCCGAACTTGCCGGCCTGTGGTCTCTCCCCGTCGCACGGTACCGAATCATCTACCGGCCCGATTCCCGTGGGGTAACGGTGGTTTACATCGGACCGAGACGTGATGTCTACGAGACGTTGAGAGACCTGCTAACGCAGGGGAAGCCGGTAAGCCAGGCCTGATCTTTACCCACTGCGTCCATTGAGAACGGATCCGGGGCGCGACATGCCTTTCTCCATCGACAGTGTGATTCCCTGGGGGCGCACCTTGGCCGAATATCGGGCGATGTTCGACCTCTCGGAAGGTGATCTCGGCGGCCGAATCCTGGGCTGTGGCGACGGACCGGCCAGTTTCAATGCGGAGATGTCGGCCCTGGACCGTGCCGTCGTCTCCGTCGATCCGCTGTATGCGTATTCCGCTGCCGTCATCGAACGGCGGGGGCAGGAAACTTTCGACGTCGTCATGAAGCAGGCGCGTGATAATCAGCAGGATTTTGTCTGGACCCATGTGCCGTCCATTCAGGAACTGGGACGAAGGCGGATGTTGGCTATGCGCAGATTCCTTTCCGACTTTCCCACAGGCAAGATCGAAGGACGATATTGGGATGCATCACTACCCCATTTGCCCTTTAGCGACGCCAGGTACGATCTGGCGTTATCCTCGCATTTTCTATTTCTTTACAGCGCCCAGTTCGATCTGGCCTTTCATTGCAGCGCTCTGCAAGAAATGCTTAGGGTAGCCTCAGAGGCACGTGTCTTCCCCCTGCTGCAGGTTGGCGGTACACCCTCGCCTCACGTTCAGGGAGTGATTGAGTACTTCAAGTCAAAAGGGCTTCAGGCCTCCATCGAAACGGTTTCCTACGAGTTCCAGAGGGGTGGGAACAAGATGATGCGGCTAGGGAGATGACATTCAATCCGGAAAGATGACCCCGGAAATCACCTCGGCAACGTTTTGCCCAACCTCACCCACCAACGCCTGCCAAACCCTTCCACCCGACGCCCACTCTACTTCCGCCATCGTTCCCGCGAGTGTTGCCAATTCCGCAAAACTCCGTAATATTGGGGTTAATCGGTCTTGAATCCCGAAGTTTGGCAGAAACGCGCCTCAAGAAGTCTGTCTGAACAGAGCGGAGTCGTCTGTCCATGAGATACCTCGTCACTGCTCAACTCAAGTCGAACCGAAAGCGTCCCCTGCTTGAGGCCATCGAGGACAAGTCCCTGGGCCGCGGATCGGTAGCCGGAGGCGAGTATCTTCGAAACATGGAAGAGGCGCGCAGGACGGCTGACGGACGGGTCCGCTGGGTCGAGGTCTGCTTCTGTCCGACTCCGCTGCAGGAAGAACGTCCCTATTGGGAGGAGTATTTCGACCTGGAGCGTGTGCAGGACGCCCATGACCGCAACCGCTGCCGGGACATGAACGGCGAGGAACCCTGGGCCTGCACCGACTGCGACTGCACGGAACGGCTGGAGAAGAAGCTGAAAGCCAAGGGTCATCCCTTCTTGAAGCAGTTGACCGCCCCCGATGAAGACGAGCCGGCCTGACAAACCGTATTCCCTCCCAACACGAAGTTTCACACCAATGACTGACCCCAGGCCGGAATTTGCAGATTCGCTCGTGCCTTATGACTTATTGCGGAGACCATCCAACACTGATGCTACCTGCCCGTCGTGAGGCACCTGGGCCAATGCCCAAAAAATTGTCTTGCGCCATTAACCCGCATTTCTCACCAGGGGGCATGATCATGGCGCAGGAATTTTCCCTTCAGCGCGTGCTCGCGACCGAAGAGCGTAGCGGTCACTACGGTCGAGGGAGCATGTGCGCGCTGAAGGGAAAAGGACAAGCCAGGGCATGCCCAGCGCCGTCTGTGATGCGCAAGCCCTTGACATTGAGCCAATCAAGGTGCTGAAGATAATCTACTTCTTGTCCTGCCTCCAGCGGCCTGGTGAGAAATGCGGGTTAAACCCGCTCTGAGAGATTCTGGAGAGCATCGTTTGGGATAAGGAGGCGGAAGCCACTATGGACTCCCTGCTCACCATCAAAATCGTTGCGGCTCTATCGATCCTTGCCGTCGGTATCGCCGGAGGCATCATTCCACTGTTGGCGGCTCGTCAACACGGAAGCCGCAGATTCCTGTCACTGGGCAACTCCCTGGCCGGCGGCATCTTCCTCGGTGCGGGGTTCATCCACCTGCTGCCCGAAGCGGGAGAGGCCTTTGAGGGGGCATTCGAGTATCCCGTTGCGCCACTGCTGGCGGCAGTGGGGGTCGGCCTGCTGCTGCTCATAGACCGTGTTCTGTTTGAAGGCTACGCGGGACCGGGTGAGGGAAAGGAAACCCGTCAGCCGATTTATCCCCTGGTTCTACTTGTAGTTCTCTCCATCCACTCCATCATCGCCGGCGCCGCCCTGGGTCTCGAGGCCGAAGTCGCCACATCGGTGCTCGTTATGCTGGGCATCCTGTTCCACAAGGGTTCGGCTGCCTTCGCCCTGATGGTCAGCGTCCGTGCTTCCGGCGCCGATCGGAGACGCCTCTGGACGGTACTGACCATTTTCGTCGCGATGACTCCGTTGGGAATCCTGGTCGGGACGGTGGCTTCCAACCTTCTCGAGGGACAGGCTGCAAAGCTGATCGAAGGGAGTTTCAACGCCCTGGCGGCGGGAACCTTCATCTACGTAGCCATTCTGGACGTCATCAACGCGGAAATGTCCAGGATCGACGACCGCGTCGCGCACTTCATTCGCAGCACACTGATCGGGAAAGACGACGTGCCGATGCCGGTAAAGGACACCGACCGTTTCCTCAAATTCGTTCTGGTATTCGTCGGCCTCGCCGGCATGGCGGTCCTGGGAATCTGGGTGTAGGGATCCTCCAATGATAATCAATCGGGGACGTTGTTGAATTAGTGGAATTATTCTGTCTGGCGATTCTGTTGACGCCTAGAGAGGAAGGAAGAACCGCGGTAAACGTCCAAGATTCCGTTGTGGAACTGCTTGGTGCAACGTTTCGGACGCGTTATGAGGACGAATCGCGCTGTCTTTGCCTGCGGGTGTGCCGACGCGCTCCAGAGAGCATCTGCTGCTTCGCCGTTTCGGCCGGCCAGGAATAAGAAACTGGGAGAGTTATTCCAGTAATTCAACAACGTCCCCTTTTTTTCTTGCCGAGTTGACCGTGGATTCGGCGCAACCTCAGGGCAGGTGCATAGCTGGGCTACAGGTCGCCACCCGTCCACCCTGGTCCCCGCACCACCCGGCCCGGAGTTGCGCCGGTGTGCTCACCCTCTTTGATGACCGGCTGACCGTTGACGAGAACGTGCATCACGCCGTACGAAAATCGATGTGAGTCTTTGTAAGTGGCATGATCCACGATTCCGTCGGGGTTGAAGACGACGATGTCCGCGAAAAACCCGGGTGTGAGGCTTCCACGTCTCTTGATCCCGAGGTTCCCGGCCGGGAGAGACGTGAGTCTCCGGATCGCTTCTTCTAAAGAAATCACACTCTCCTCACGAACGTATTTTCCAAGGAGTCGGGCGAAGTTTCCGTATGCACGCGGGTGCGTGCCGAAGTGGTTGAAGGGTGGTTCCGGTGCCATGGACGCTGCGTCCGATCCGAAAGAGATCCAGGGCAAGGCAATGAGGCGCTTCACGTTTTGCTCGGACATCAGGAAGTACACCACCCCGACACGGCTGCCGTCTTCGATCACGAGATCCATAGCCGTTTGCTGCGGGGAAGTCCCTCGCTCGGCGGCGACCTCGGCGAGAGTCCACCCGTTGTATTTCTTCAGGTCGGGATTCAAAAAACGGGTCAGAAGGGTTCCTTCGGAACCGGCCGCACTCAAGAGGTTCTCCCAATCGTCGGATCGCTCCAGCATCTCGCGCTCCACCCTGTTGCGGGTTTCCGAATCCTGTAACCGTTCGCTCCACGCCGCGTACCCGCCTTCCTGAACCCACGGAGGCATCGCGGCATTCAAGCCGGTGGCTCCGGCCGTGTAGGTATACATGTTGGCCGTGATGCGGAGGCCTTTTGCCTGGGCTGCTTCGATGCGCTCTACCACGTCTTCGATCTTTGACCAGTTCTCCTCGCCGCTCATCTTGAGGTGGTAGATCTCGGCCGCAATGTCGGCCTCCTCGGCAATCGTAAGCAGTTCATCGAGCGCCTCGATTAGACGATTCCCCTCGCTTCTCAAATGAGAAATGTACATGCCTCCAAACCTGGCCGCCTCGGCGGAGAGCGCAATCAACTCGTCAGTCTCGGCGTAGAAAGCCGGAGCGTAGATGAGCGAAGAGCCAAGGCCCAAAGCGCCGTCTTTCATGGCTTCGGTGACCAGCGCGATCATGCGCTCGAGTTCCTTTGGAGAAGGCTTGCGATCTTCGTAGCCGAGTTCATGAATGCGGACCGATGTAGCCCCCACGAACGAGGCGATATTCGTGGAAACACCCTTCGCCTCCAGAAACTCCAGGTACTCACCCAACGTAGTCCACGGGACTTGGTCACTGTCCAGTAGCCTGGATACTTCCTCGTCAGACCCGACATATCTGGAGAAACGGTCCAGCCATACCTGCTTCATGGCCTCGTTCATTGGCCCAGGTGACTTCCCCTCTCCGAATACTTCGAGGGTGACGCCCTGAAGGAGATCTCCCTGGCTGCGACCGTCGATGATGAGGGATTCGGTGGCCCAGCTCAGCATGTTGATGAATCCGGGCGCAACAGCCAGGTCCGTAGCATCGATCACCTGATCGGCAGTGGCCCCCTCGAGATTGCCCATTGCAGCGATCGTGTCTCCAGCGATGGCAACGTCGGTCACAATCGGCGCGTTACCCGATCCGTCGTAAACCGTACCGCCACGAATCAACACGGCATAGTCGTTGGTTGACTGACAACTGACAATCGCCAAGGCTGCGATCAAGGTCCAAGGCAGCCAGAATCTCATGATCGCCTCCTTTCAGGTCTTACCTGGGACAATGTTCGTGACATCTTTGGCAACTCGTCTGGAGAATTCAACCCATTTCCATTGGGACCTTGGATCAATCACCAAGACTTGAAAGTCAGCTGAGAAAGTTCCTGACCGGACCGAGTTCTTGTACCAGTGGTTGTAAAAGGGTTTACAGCACTTGGAGTTGTGAACCCGGGTTTAGAACTCCAGGACCTGTTTCAGGGCAAAAGCCACTTCCACGGTTCATTGGATCTTCATTTGACTCTCGACGTGAATGTGCTCCATCAGCAGTGTGCTGGGCAATCCTTCCACGAACCCATCTCCCTGTGGCCGGCAGACCGGGTGGTACGTTTATTCTTCTCGGGGCAATAATGTCTGACAGAAAAGTGTTCCAGCTCAGAATGCTGGGTTTCAGACAACTGGACAGGGGATGTAAGAATGTTAACGGCGTTTACGGGCGGGGGATTACAGGGTGGATCAAACCAATTGTTAAACTAGATAAAATAATCATGATAATAGACTTACATATCATTCCTGGCGGAGAGGGCGGGATTCGAACCCGCGTGGGAGTGACTAACCCCCTAACCGCTTTCGAGGCGGCCCCGTTATGACCACTTCGGTACCTCTCCGCATGATGGGACTGTGTCTCGACAGCCCGGAATCGGGCTAGCGCCGAAGCCGGAAGAACTCCTGCAACAGCTTGACGGATTCGGCTTCCCCGACCCCCGACACCACCTCCACCCGGTGGTTGACCGATCCCGATTCGAACAGCCGGAGATGGGAATCGACCGCGCCGGCCTTGCGGTCTTTGGCGCCGTAGACGAGGCGTTGGACCCGGGCCCACACCAGGCTGCCGGCACACATGGCACACGGCTCCAAGGTGCAATAAATCGTCGCTGAAGTCAAACGGTAATTCCCCACGCTTCTGGCAGCCTGGCGCAGGGCCACCACCTCGGCGTGGGCCGTCGGATCTGATCGGGTGATACTCTGGTTATAGCCCCGTCCCACCACGTTGCCATCCACCACCACCACTGCCCCCACCGGGACCTCGTTCATCGAGAAAGCCTTTCGGGCCAGGCGCAGGGCCATTTCCATGAAAGGATCGGCTATGGGCGGGTCCTGATGGCTCACCACAGTTCCTTTAGCGGGACTTGAATTCAGATCGAACATCGGACACCTGAACCTTCGGGCCCTGCCGATGACCTTGCCGCGGCCTTTGAGAGGCGGTAGGAGACCGCTTCGAGCCGGGCCGGTTTCAGTCGCAGGGCAATTGGTAGGCCAATCTGCGTCTCTTGCGGGTCTTGAGGTCTCGCAGGGACTCGCAGACCAGGAACTCGGAAGGCGGGATGTCGGGGCTGTTGGGGCATTCGATTTTGCGTCCCTCCGAGATGAGCCCCGGGCGGGTGGCGGCCCTGAGACTTCCATCCCTTCCGATCACCAGATAGGCCTTCACGTCCAGGCTTTGGCTGGAACAGAGCGGCTGCGGGTCCCAGCTCACCCAGATGGAATCCCCCTGGACCGCCCGAACCGGCGCGTTCAAGGGGAGATCCCAGCGGGCGATGACCTTGCCCTTCCTGTTAAATTCCAGCACCCAGTCGGGCAGCAGCCATTCCGACAGTCCATGGCTTCCGAGATCCTTGACAAAGGCCTGGACGGCCGTTCCGCAGGGATGGGACTCAAGGTTGCCCGCCGTTCCCGACCGCCTCAGCACCTCCCGGACACCCGATGGGAGGGCTCCGCCGTCTTCCTGAGCCAGCATGAAGCGGAGCGGGATTCCCTGCTCTTTCCGATAGGCTTCCAACTGTTGGCCGGCAATCCGGCGGACCAGGAACCCCAGCAGGAAGCGGTCCCAAACCAGGGCCTTTTCCCGCATGGGTCCGAAGACTGTTGTTCCCCCGGTTCCCGCGGCCTCGAAACAGCCCGCCTGCACGGGTGTCGGCCGAGGCGAGAACGGAAACGCAAATCCGGACAGCATGGGCACGCCCAGGATGACGCCGGCGATCATGGCGAACAGAGAATTCGGAGGGAGCAACGGCAGAGTCCTAACCCAACTCTTCCCTGACCACTCGGGCCAGATAGATCGAGGCGGGAGGCATCTTGCCCGGCCACAGCCCGCCGCCGATGTACTGATGGGCGTCAGTGGTGATCGAGTGGGAATAATAAACCACCAGCAAATCGCCATTGGCTTCCTCGATCATGCCCGGATAGGAACAGTCTCCCCAACTGGGCAAGGTTACCGCCTGGGTCAGGGCGCCGGTCCGGTCCTCCAGGGTCCACATGCGGGTCCCGTAGCGCTGTGCTTTGTGAGGATAGTCAGGGCGCTGCGGGTGAACCTGCTCGCTATCTCCGTCGATATAGCGGCCGGCGACCATCCATCGATCCTTGGCCCAGCGCACCGCCGGGGCTTGAATCATTCGATCCAGGGGCAGGCGCCGCCAGCTCCGATAGGGCGGATGGCTGAGGTATGCGAGGGCATGCCGGCTCCCGGGCCTGGCTCCCGGATGAAGCTTGGAGGAAGCGCCCTTGCGGCTCACCGCCAGGATTCGGCCATCCGGGGCGAAGTCGAAGTCGGTCTCGTCGTTGTCCTCGGCGGCAATATCGCTGACCTTCCCCCAGCTCAAACCGTCCGCCGAGCTGAACAAGGAGGCGCTCTCGAACATCTCGAAGGTGTGGGCCTCCGGAATCATGCTCTCCAGCTCAGGCGAAAAGGACCACTCCTGCCCGTGGCAGCGGTAACCGATAATGTAGTGGCGCCCCTTGAAGGTCTGGGGCCGCCAGATCCGCCAGCTCGGGTCCAGCAAGGGCTCAGGGTCCTCAAAGCGGACGCCGTCCTCGGTGTAGCTGACCCCGGTACGAAAAGATGTATTGTGGTGGCCGACCCACCGTTCGAAGCTTTCCTCCGATCCCTTCAGGCTCAGCCAGCGGCGCTTGAGATCGGCCTTGCGTTGCGGGCTGACGTCCATATCTCCCGAGGTATAGAAGTAAAAGACCAGAATCAACCGATCTTTGAGGGGAAGAAACTTGGGGCACACGGTCGTACGGGTGGTGTTCTCCAGGACTCCCCACTCCCCTGCAGACTTGTGAAGCACCGTCTCCCAGTTGACGCCATCGGTCGAAGAAACGACCAGGAGGCCGTGGCCTCCGCCGTGGTTCTTGCCGCCCGAGTTGAAAGCCACATAGTAGCGCCCCTGCCAGCGACAGATGTCAGGCCAGGCGTTGTGGGTGCCGTCTCCATGGATTTCGCGCACGCTGACCCAGCGGTATCGAACCATTGCGGGAGATTCACTGGCCCACGATCCGCCGGGGAAGGCCAAGGGTCCGACCGGCCCTGCCAGGCCCAGACCCAACCCGGCCCCGACACTCCTCAGGAAGCTTCGCCGATCCGTGAGGTTCCGATTATTCATCGATTCCAACCTCCCTTTTGCTACCCCATGTCACCGTCAGACAACATCCAATCATCCCGGGGATTGATCCAAAAACGAAACACTGATGGCCAATATCGAGACTGCCGCCGGCTCCAGGGGAACGGCCGCTCGGGCAGCCCAAGCAAGCCGCCTGCAATTGAACGAGAGATGGGGAAGTGGTACGCCCGGCAAGATTCGAACTTGCGACCTTTGGTTTCGTAGACCAACGCTCTATCCAACTGAGCTACGGGCGCTCCGCATGAGGGCCGGCACGGCGAGACTGACTTTCGTCAAGCGACCCCATCTTGTAACATATCTGCCCGGCCGGATCAAATGGCGTCCGGCGGCGGGCTGGACAACGTGATTTTAGTACCGGGATTCCTTACCGGTGGTCCGTTCAAGGGCCGGGAGTATCGCCTGTGCACCTGACAGGTTAAGGAACAAGAATGCGGGCGGGACGCCCGCGCTCCCGGGTGGGCGCATTCCAGGCCATCCGGGGTATCCCCAGGCACTCATTTCAACCCTTCGTCCATACTCGACCCATGGAATCGACGAAGACGCCTGAAAAATTCACGCTGGCCGGGGTGCAGATGGACCCCACCCTGATGGACAAGGAGGCCAACCTGGCGGGGATGATCGATTCGGTGGAGATCGCCGTCGCCAAGCAGGCTCGACTGGTGGTTTTTCCCGAATGCGCCCTGACGGGTTACTGTTTCGAAAGCCTCCAGGAAGCCCTTCCCTACGCTGAATCCATCCCCGGTCCCTCCACCCAGCTCCTGGCAGGTCTCTGCCACAGAACCCGAGCCTACCTGGTTCTGGGGATGCTGGAAAAGGACGGGGACCGCTGCTTCAATGCGGCGGTCTTGATTGGACCGGAGGGGGTGGTGGGCAAATACCGCAAGGTGCATCTGCCCTGTCTGGGAGTGGACCGCTTCGTGGACCCCGGAGATCTCGGTTTCGGGGTGCACCGGACCCCTCTGGGACGTATCGGCCTCAACATCTGCTACGACGGATCCTTTCCCGAGAGCGCACGCATCATGGCACTTCGGGGAGCCGACATGGTTCTGCTGCCAACCAACTGGACCGCGGCGGCCAAGGAGTTCGCCGAGTTTCTGGTCAACGCCAGAGGCCTGGAGAACAAGGTGTATTCGGTGGCGGTCAATCGGGTCGGCCAGGAGAGAGGGTTTGGCTTCATCGGCACAAGCCGTATCGCCGACCCCTCGGGCCGGACCCTGGCCCTGGCCGGTCCCGAGGAAGAGGACATCATCTTCGCTGAAATCGATCCCTCCATCGCTCGCGACAAGCACATCACCCGCGTTCCCGGCAAACACGAAATCAACCGCTTCACGGATCGCCGCCCCCAGTACTACGGCAAGATCGTGGAAGCTTCCGACCCGGACCCGGGAACATTCACCACAACCCGTCTACATCAGCACGCCTTTTATAGCGGAGGTGACAATGCCTGAAAAATTCACGCTGGCCGGGGTGCAGATGGACCCCACCCTGATGGACAAGGAGGCCAACCTGGCGGGGATGATCGATTCGGTGGAGATCGCCGTCGCCAAGCAGGCTCGACTGGTGGTTTTTCCCGAATGCGCCCTGACGGGTTACTGTTTCGAAAGCCTCCAGGAAGCCCTTCCCTACGCCGAATCCATTCCCGGGCCTTCCACTCAACTTTTGGCCGGTCTCTGCCACAGAACCCGGGCCTACCTGGTTCTGGGGATGCTGGAGAAAGACGGTGACCGCTGCTTCAATGCGGCGGTCTTGATTGGACCGGAGGGGGTGGTGGGCAAGTACCGCAAGGTGCATCTACCCTATTTGGGAGTGGACCGCTTCGTGGACCCTGGAGATCTGGGTTTCGGGGTGCACCAGACCTCTCTTGGACGCATCGGGCTCAACATCTGCTACGACGGATCCTTCCCGGAGAGCGCGCGCACCATGGCACTCCAGGGAGCCGACATGATTCTGCTTCCAACCAACTGGCCCACGGGGGCGGAGGAGTTCGCCGAGTTTCTGGTCAACGCCAGGGGCCTGGAAAACAAGGTGTATTCGGTGGCGGTCAATCGGGTCGGCCGGGAGAGAGGGTTTCGCTTCATCGGCACAAGCCGTATCGCCGATCCCTCGGGCCGGACGTTGGCCCTGGCCGGCCCCGAGGATGAAGACATCATCTTCGCTGAAATCGATCCCTCTGCCGCTCGCGACAAGCACATCACCCGCGTTCCCGGCAAACACGAAATCAACCGCTTCAAGGACCGCAGGCCCCAGTACTACGGCAAGATCGTGGAAGCTTCCGAATCGGACTGAGCTTCCGGCTCGGACGGGACTTCCGACTCGGACGGAGGGGGCGGCCCGGGTTGCCAGGGAACGGCGCCGGCCTTTTGGATCCGCAGTCGAAGAATGCGCGAGAGCCTGGAAACCACGCGGGGCTCCTGTTCGGCAAGGTCGTGTTCTTCCAGGGGGTCCTCCCTCACATTGAACAGCTTGAAGGGCTCGAAGGGTGAGTTCTGCAGCAGCTTCCAGTGCCCCTGGCGGACCGCATAGTAGTCTTGTCCCTGGTGGAGTCGCCCTCCCTCCCGGCGAACCCAATGGAGGGTGCGTTCGATCGGCGGCGCCATTTGCCCCACCAGGGTTCTGAACAGGGACACTCCGTCGGTCTCCGACTCCACCGTCAGCCCCGCCACCGTACAGATGGTCGGGAAAAGATCCATGGTCAGCGCCAGCCGGTTGGAGGTAGTGCCGGGACGGATTTTCTCCGGCCAGACCACCACCAGCGGTACCCGAATCCCTCCCTCGTACATCTCCCTCTTTCCACCCCGCAGGTCCCCGCAGTTGGCTTCCGCCCGCAGGTCCCCGCCATTGTCACTGGTAAACAACACCAGGGTTTCGCTGTCCTGCCCGTTTTCCCGGAGCGCCTCCATCACCATTCCGATTCCCTCATCCAGATGCTCGATGAGAGCCACCAAACGGGCCCGTTTTTCGCTCAGCCCCCCACTCCGCTGCGCCAGCCGCTCCAGGTGGAAAGGCGGCGGTTGAGCCGGCGCACGAGGGGCATTGTAGGCAAGAAGGAGAAAAAACGGCTGGTCGTCCTCTGCCCGATCCATCAGATAGTCGATCGCCCATTGGGTGAAGAGGTCGGTGGCATGTCCGGCCGGCTCGATGGTCTCTGCATTGAACCGCATGTGGTTCACGCCGCGGCGCGTGTGAAGGAAATAGTCGTCCATCCGGTCGGCCAAAAACCCCCGGAACAGGTGGAATCCCCGCTCGTTGGGGAGATTGGGCGATTCCAGACCCAGATGCCACTTGCCGATCAGGGCGGTCTGGTATCCCGCCTGCTGCAGCAAACCGGGAAGCAGCGTTGCCTCCGGATTCAGGTAGCCCCAACTCCTCTCGGGCTCGGGCCGAATGTTTCCCGGGACTCCTACCAGGTCAGGGTACCTTCCGGTCAAGAGTGCCGCGCGGGTGGGAGCTCCCACCGTCGAATTCGCATAAAATTGATTGAAGCGCATGCCCGATTCGACCAGAGCGTCGATGTGAGGGGTCTGCAAGTCCTCCGCGCCCGAACTGGACAGGTCCCCATAGCCCAGATCATCCACCAGGATCAACAGGACGTTGGGGGGACGAGGCGGCTCCTCTTCTTCAACTTCTTCACCTTCTTTAACTTCTTCAACTTCTCCACCTTCCTCGGCCGCTCCGGAACCCTTGGCATCCTCAGCGCCTGGATTCTCTTGAGTCTCCTCCGCCGGGCCCTCGCGCTGGGAGGCGTGGAATTCCGAACCCCCGTAAAGCATCCACAGGGCAAGCACCAGCGCAAGCATGATCTTCATGAAATTGCGGTCCTCCACCTGCCATCCGGCCCGGTCACGGCGCAATCCGGGAATCGTGCCGATTGACCCTGCCTCCCGGTTGTTTCGGAATGGCATTGCCACCAAAACCCGCTACAATAGCCCAAGCCCCCAGCGCACCTTTCCTTGAGGTGAGTTCATGAATTACCGCTATCGATACGCGACCAGCTCCATCTCCTTTGGGGGGCCCCTGACACCCACGGTGAAGTGGATCATCATCGCCTGCGTGGTGGTGTTCGTGATGCAGGTCCTTTCGGGAGGACTGAGCGGACCGATCACGGCTCTGTTCAGCCTCACCCCTTCGATGGTGCTCGGCAGCCTTTATCTCTGGCAGTTGTTTACCTACATCTTCCTGCATGCCGGCGTCTTTCACCTGCTGATCAATATGCTGATCCTTTTCATGTTCGGGTGCGAATTGGAGCGTTACTGGGGAGGGCGGCAATTCTGGCGCTACTTCCTGGTAACCGGAATCGGCGCCGGCCTCTGCATCACGGTGGTCAACTTCTTTTCCTATCAGGGATCGACCTTGGGGGCTTCGGGAGCCATCTATGGCGTCCTGCTGGCTTACGGGATGACCTTTCCCGACCGCATCATCTACGTGATGCTGTTCTTCCCGCTTCCCGCCAAAATCGCCGTGATGGTCTTCGGGGGCATTGCCTTCCTTTCGAGCTTGTCCGGAAGCGCCTCCGGAATTTCCCATGCGGCTCACCTCGGCGGCATGCTGGTGGGCTACCTCTATCTGAAGCGAGGTCCCTATCGAGGCCGGCCGGGAGCGAGATGGTATCAACCGATCAAGGACGCTTACCTGGAGTACCGTTTTCGGCGGGCCCGACAAAAATTCGAGGTATACCTCAACAGGAAAGAACGCCAACGCCGCGATAACGACACCATCCATTAACCGCCCTTCCGCGGGGAAGCGCTCTCCTCAACCCCTTTTACCCTCAAGCACTCGAGCAAGAAGCAACTGCCCGCCGGCGAAAAACCGTCCCGGATGCCTCCGGTGACCCGGCCGCAAGTGCAACCCGGCCGGAAACGATCCTCTGCACCGGCAATATTTCGGAGCAGACCGTTCAGAAGCCGGCCCGATCCGTCTCAGGCACGAAATAGGTGGTGCGGGTCCTGGCCCGAAGGCTGGGATCTCTCACCTCTACCCGGACTCGCCGCATTCCACCCTGTGTAGCGGGGCTGTTGGAATAGTAAGCCAGACTGAAGGTGTGCCGCAATTCATGGGCAACCTTGGAGTATTCTCCTTTCAGGTCCGACAGGTCGGCCACCAGGAACATTTTTCCGCCGGTCTCGTTGGAAAGCTGGCTCAATCGCTCGGTTTGAATCTGATAGACCTCCTCCAGAACCGAGAGACTCAGCCGAGCGTTTTCCACGTAGGGATCCTCCTCTTTGTCCTCGCTTTCCCGGATATAGCGTTCCAGGATCTGCTTCTGCCGGTCCTTGTTCAGGATAGTGATGGGATAGAAGACGGCATCGTCCTGGGCCAGTCGTCTGCGCAATTCATCGAAAGACACCCGGCTGGAGTTCTCCATTCCGTCACTCAGCACCACGATGGCCTTGCGGCCGCTGCGAGTCCGTTGCAGGCTCTTGAGGGCCATGTCCACCCCGTCGTAGACCCGAGAGCCGCCGACCGAATAGGTGGACAACCGCTTGATGGCTCTTCGAAGCAGCTTGCGTCTATTGGTGAACTTCTGAACTTCCTGGGGGAAAAAGTGGGTTTCGGTGACCGATATCTGGTCGTCGGGACGCAGTTCCTTGGTGAAGTTGCGGGCGGCATCCTTGATCAGGTTGAGATTGTTTCGAGTGCTGATGCTGGTGTCGACCAGCAGCACCAACTTGAAGGGAGCCTCCACCGGGAAAAAAGTTGAGATGTCCTGCCGGATCCCGTTCTCGAAAACCGTAAAATCTTCCCGCGTCAGGTCGGTGACATTGTCTCCGTTTTCGTTCACCACCGTGACGTTCAACACCACCAGGTCCACATCCACTTCCAGACGGAAAGGCCCGTCGTCCTCCTGTGGACTTCCGGGTGGAGGGCCGTGTCCCGCCAAGGGCAATGGCGACAGCAGCGCCAACCCGAGCAGGATCACCATGGCGGTCCAAGCGCAACGGGTGTACATGGCACTGGATTCTAACACGGGTATCATGGGGACGGGTCAAGGCTCGGACCCTGGAACCACCCCGGCAATAAAAAGCTCCGGCCGGAAGAATTCCCGCGCCAGCGCGGCAACTTCCTTGGATTTCACTGCCTCGATTTGCTTCAGGGTGTTGGTGACGTCATAGACGGACTGTCCGAAAATAGCTTTCTCAGCCAGTTCCAGAACCTGCCGGCGCCGGTGCTGGCTGGAAGTCCGATAGTTTCGGATGGCTGCTCTCCTGGCCTGATCGATAGTCTCCTCCGACAGCGATCCCTCGCCCAGCGCGGTCAGCTGAGCTCGCACTGCCTCCAGAGCCCTGGCACCGTCAGTGGGTGCAGCCGTCAGGCGGGCAAAGAAGTATCCCCCCCACTTCAGTCGGCGCTGCGAGGCCAGGATGTCGATTGCCAAACCCTGGCGCTGCTTCAGAGCCAGCGACAGGCTGCCTCCGATACCTGAGGCCAGGTGCTGCAGCACCGTAAAGGCCGCCAGTCGCGGATCGGAGGCCTGCGGCCCCAGAAATCCGGCCTGTGCCAGCCAGGGATGCCCCTTCCCGGTCCTTCCCTCGAGCGCGCGAGCCCCGGTCAGACTTTGCAGATCGGCAATGTCTTCGTATTCGATGCGGGACATCCCGGAGCGCCTCCACTTGCCCGCGAACCTGGCGGCAAAGAAGCTCCCCTCCACGTCTCCGGCAATGACCACAACCGGCTGAGTACCCAGGACATATCGCCGGTGCCATTCCAACAGGTCCTGACGGGTTAACGTTTGCAGGGCTGCCCGCTCTCCATTGGGGCCCCTGCCATAGGGATGAGCGCCGTAGGCGGCCCGCAGGAACAATTGCTCCGCCTGACGGCGTGGATCGTCCAACTGCCTTGCGGTTTGCAAGCGCAAGGCCTGTTTCTGAGCCGTAATGGCCTCTTCTTCGAAGGTCGGCCGTTGCAGGGAATCCGCCAGAATATCCACACAGGCGGCGAAATTTTCGGAGAGACCATGGAGCACAAAACCAAAATAGTCAGGGTTTACCACTGCATTCACTTCCACTCCCAGCCTCTCCATGAGGGCGGCCGGATGGGTGGGTTGCAGGGCCGACCCGGCCCCGATTGCGGCGGCAGCCATCAGGCCGGTAATTCCCTGCTTGCCTGGTGGTTCCGAGGCCTGGCCACCCGGAAAGAAGATCCCCATGGAGGCAAGCGGCAACCAGCGCCCTTCCTGGACCCAAACGTCAGGTCCTCTGAGGATGGAGAACTTTCTCAGGGGCGGCACCAGCCCCGCCGTGCTGATTTCCCGGGGGCCCCTCTGACTGGACGACCGCCCTTCTGCCTGCTCCGTCTGCTCCGGCAGGGGAACCTCGATCCAATCGTCGCCCTTGATTTCACCGACGGCGCGAGGCAGCGCAATTCTCAGGAACTCGCGGTAGCTGTTGGAGTTGAATTGCCTGATCTCCTGCGAGTTCGACTGGTACTCCAGAAGCGTGCACCTTTCCAGAGCGAGATACCGACGGGCTGCGGCAACCACTTCCTCAGAGGTCACCGATTCGATTCTCTGAAGGGTTTCCTGCCAGATCTTGAAATCCGCCAGGTGCTCGTGCCGGGCAATCTGAATCGCCAGGCCCAACAGCCCTTCCTGTGCCTGCAGATACTCGACAGCGACCAACGCCCGGGCTCGCTGGAGGTCCGATTCAGCCAGGACGCCCCGCCTGATCCGCTCTATAGCGGCCAGAGCGGTCACCGCCGACCGGTCCAACCCCGGACCGCCCGCGCCAAGGCTCAGGGAGAGAAAACCGGTCTGGCCAGGAACGATGGTGTCGGTATCGGCCACATGAACCGTCGACCGGGCCATCTCCAGGCGGCGATTCAGCACCGAAGTCTTGCCTGCCGTCAATACGGCTTGCAGCACCTTGCAGGCGTACCAGTCCCGGGTGAAGGCGGCAGGCAGGGGAAATCCCATCTGGATCCCCGCTTGATGCAGGTCTGCCCGCCGGTAGGCGTAGGTGAAGCCATCCGTTCCGGGGGTGGGAGCGGGCGGATGATCGAGCGTGGGTCCCGTAGGAAGTGCGCGGAAACGCTTGACGATCTCTCGCAGGAGAGCCCGCCGGTCAAAATCACCGGTGACGGTGAGCAAGACGTTGCCGGGAGCGAACCAACGACTATGAATTCTGCTGAATCGAGAACCGTCGATGTCATGCAGATTGCCGGGGGAACCGGTCCTTTGATCGAATCCCCTTCCCCTTCTCAACGCCAGGTCAAACAGCTGCCGGCCGTACTCGCGCTCCGGGGAGGCCTTTCTGAATCGGCGCGGTTGGCGGACTGTTCGTAGAAGTTTCCGCACTCTCTCGGGCGACGGATTCCATTTCTCAAGAGCGGCGACTTGAAGGTCCAATCCCTTCCGATAGGCTTCTCGGGGAAGAACAGTGGAAAACCAGGCATGGTCCTCACCCACCCCGGTTTCCAACACCGCTCCGATTCTCCTGGCTTCCCGGGCAACCGTTTCCTGTCCACCGGTTAATGGGGAATGAAGCAGCAGCGGAGACCAGAAATCCCAGAAACCCTGACTGGATGCGTCCTGGTGCAGGCGGCCGGCCTTGACGTAAGTCACCATGGCCACCAGCGGCGTGTTGCTCCTCTCGAAAAGGAGCACCGACAGGCCGTTCTTGAACACGACCTTGGTGAAGGGCCCGACATCCTCTCGAGACATAAAGGGCCCGACGATTCTCAGCGGTGGAGAGTCGGCTGCATTGTCTTGCGAGGCGTGGCAGGAATTGGCGGGCTCCACCAGGCCGATGGGGCTCAACAGTCCCAGCCAACCGCAGAGAACCGCCGCTCGCCAATTGGACCGTGTGGGGACCATGCTCAGAACTGTTCGACCGCGTAGGGAAGGGGCTTGCCTTGCAGACCGGCTCGAATGTTGTCCACGGTCATCCGGGCCATGCGGAGGCGGGTCCGCGATCCGGCTGAACCCAGGTGAGGAGTGATCACCAGGTTGGTCAATTGCAGCAGCGGGTGGTCGCGTGGCAATGGCTCAGGTTCGGTGACATCAATGGCGGCGCCGGCAATCCTCTTGTCGGCCAGGACCCGATAGAGTGCCTCGTGATCCACTACCCCTCCCCGGGCCACGTTAATGAGAATGCCGTCCGGACGCATCCAGGAAAGCTGCTCCTCTCCGATCAGGTGCCTGGTCTCCGGCGTCATGGGAACATTGAGCGTCACGAAATGGGATTGTTCAAGAAGTTCCCTCAGGCTGGCATACTCCGCTCCCAGCTCGCTCTCCGCCACCGGCTTTCGGTGCCGGGAGTGGTAGAGAATCCGCATGTCGAATCCGCGAGCCCGACGAGCCACCTCACGCCCGATGTGGCCCAGGCCGACAATTCCGAGCGTGCTGCCGTGGACTTCTCGTCCCAGGAACAGCGAGGGGTCGTAGTACAGAAAGTCAGGCCCACGTGCAAAGCGGTCACCGGCAACCAGGTTGCGGGCTGAGGCCAGCAGCAGGGCCATGGTCAGGTCGGCGGTGGCTCCTTCTACCGCTCCGGGGGTGTTCCCCACCGCAATGCCCCGGGTCGCCGCGGCCGCAAGATCCACATGGTCGATGCCGACACCGAAGTTGCTGATCACTTTGAGATTGGGCAAGCGGTCCATAAAGGGCCCGTCAATAATGGGATGACCGTAAAGAAAAAGTCCCGCGACCTCCTGCAGGGATTCCCTGGATCCCTCCTCCAGCAAACTCCAGGGTCCCGAGCGGCAGTCCGGAGCAAACAGCTCTTCAATAAAGGAAGCCAGAGGCACGTCTACCAGAATCAGCGATCGAGGCATCGGCAGTTACCGCAATGATGCAGGAGATGGAAAGGCCTTGTTCGTGGACCCCGCTACCCTGGAAGCGGGGACAGGGATTCGGCCGCAGCCGCGGCGCTTCGGGCGGAGAACCACAGAGGCCCGGGGGTCCCGGCTCGGACATGCCGGGGGTTCAGGTATCATCCGCCCTGAGCTTTCCGGCTGTCAGGACGCCTTCCGGCTTTTGTTTGACCAGGCCGTAAGCCTTCCACCCCAATCCCGAAAACGCGTACCCGGCAGCCATGAGGAGCAGGACGATTTGCGAGTAGAAGTAGATGAGCGCCACCAGCATGGCCAGGAGCACGAAATTGACGAATCGCTTGCGGCTCTTGAGGTCGATATGCTTGAAACTGGGATATTTGAGCGTGCTGACCATCAAGAAGCCCAGGAATCCAACCAGCACATTCCACAGAATCCCCGCGAGCCAGTGTTCCGGAGGTTCCGGAGAAAAGTGCACGGCGGCGGCAATCATGGCTGCGCCGGCCGGAATCGGCATTCCCACAAAGGGCCTTTCCGATCCGGTTCCCGAGGGCGAGGGCTTTGCGCTCTGGATGTTGAAACGCGCCAGCCGCATGGCGCCACACACCAGGAAGCCAAAGCAAACGATCCATCCCAGTTGTTGCAGGTGCAGCGAATGGGGCGACTCCGGAGCGAGTGTCCGAACTCCCCAGAGATAGGCCAGTATGGCCGGAGCCAGACCAAAGGTAACCACATCGGCCAGGGAATCGATCTGCACGCCGAATTCGCTGCAGGAGTTGGTCATTCGGGCGATCCTGCCGTCCAGCCCATCGAACACCACGGCAAAGCCGATGGCAATGGCAGCCAGGTTGAATTCACCCTTGAGGGCGTTGGTGACCGCAAAAAATCCGCAGAAGATGGTCCCGATGGTGAACAGCGTCGGCAGGACGTAAATGCCCCGCCGAAACCGGCGTTTTTGGGAATTACTCCTCATTGCGCACGACCCTTCCGATTACGGTGCTGCCTCCCCGCACCCGAGTTCCCCGACTCAATTCCAGAACCACCGTTTCGGGAACAAAAACATCCACCCTGGAGCCGAACCGAATCAAGCCGATGCGCTCGCCGGACTCGACCGCGTCACCAGGCTTCTTCCAGCATACGATTCGACGCGCCAATATCCCGGCGATCTGACTGAAACGGACTGTCAAGGAACCGTTGGCGACCGTCAGTACGTTGCACTCGTTCTCTACCGAAGCGCGCCGGTCGAAGGCCATTCGGAATTTTCCCGGATGATAGCAAACATCCTGGATGGTGCCCGCGATCGGCGAGCGGTTGATGTGCACGTCCCAAAGGGAGAGAAAGATGGAAACCCTGGTGGTCCCATCCGCTTGCTTCGCCAAATCCACGACCTTCCCGTCCGCCGGAGCCAGAACCAGATCCTCTTCGCCCGGTATATTCCGGTGGGGGTCGCGGAAAAAGAGCCCAACCAAAAGAGCGATCCCCAGACAAACCGACCCGAGCAGCATGAAGCCCATGATCCACAGCAGACCGGTGATCACCAGCAGGGGGATCAGGAAGACAAAGGCATCAGCGGCGATCTTCATGGTAGCGACCCTGGCTTCGTAGCCCATCCATTATATATCAGGTGCCGGGTGGAAGCCGTCACCTGCCAGGATGTCAGCAGCCTTGGAGCCGCTGCTCTCTCACTCGGATTCCTCACCGGCTCGCGGAAATAAGGATACAATGATTTTTATTATCAAAATGTTGAATGCATCCAATTAAAGGTCTTGTAGATATTGACTGCCTCGATCGACTCCCCGGTGAGAAATGTGGGCTCGACCGGCTGCAACATTGTCTGCCGGAACGAAAAAAGGGAACCGCAGGGTTCCCTTTCGATCCGGCCAAACATCCTTCAAGGTCCGACCATTCCCTGGCGGGCCTCAGCCAAGCCCGCCCACCCGGACCTTCAGTCCTGCTGCTGCCTCTGGGCTTGAATCATCTGCTGCATTCGGTCCTTGGCCCGCAGCTTCAACTTCTTCAAGGTCACTTCCTCGAGCTTTTCTTGCTCGGAAAGAAAACTTCTGTTCAGCAATAGGGACAGTTTTTCGTCATAGGCGCTGTGTTCTTTGGCAAGTTTTCTGAACTCGTCACTGGACTGCAAGAGATGCTCTCTAATATCCAAGGCGCTTGACACCGTTCCTTGTCCTCCTTCTGTTTGCTAAAGCCTGATTTCCGATCTGCCTCCATTGCCCAAAACTATCACAGCGCCAAAGACCAACTCAAGGAGCAATCGGGCCGCTCGCGAACAGGCTGGTCTCCTGTGTCAAAAACACTACAGCTTCAAGTATTCCTTCAGTTTTCGGGAGTTGGAACGACTCACCGGTATTTCGGTCCCGGCCTGGTCGGCCATCTTGAGCTGCAGGGTCCGGTTGAACCAGGGAACCACCTCCTTGATCCTGTTGATATTTACCAGGAAGGACCGATGAACACGCCAGAAGACCTGCGGATCCAGATTGGCCTGCAACTCCTCCAGAGTTCGATAGTGGGTCTCCCCATTGAGATCCCGGGTGGACACCTGAACACAGCCATCCGAAACGCTGGCAAAGACAATGTCGTCGGCATCGACCATCAGGTGGCGTTTCCTGTCCGTGACCAGAAGCTTCGACTTCCTGGGGGTGGCCGGAATGAACTGCTTGAGCAGGTTCCTGATCCGGTCGTCGACCGGAACATTGGACTCCAGTTGCTTCCTTGCTCTCTGGATGGCCATTTCCAGCCTGGATTTTTCAACCGGCTTGAGGATGTAGTCCACCGCGTTGACCTCAAAGGCCCTGACCGCATACTGGTCGTAAGCCGTGACAAAAATGACCT
Source organism: Acidobacteriota bacterium (assembly GCA_028875575.1). Classification (NCBI taxonomy): domain Bacteria; kingdom Pseudomonadati; phylum Acidobacteriota; species Acidobacteriota bacterium. The sequence goes on along the minus strand of JAPPDF010000026.1, from coordinate 2,172 downwards.
GAGGCAGAACCTCTTCCTTGACCAGCTGGTGAACCACCTGAAAACCGTTGAGTCCAGGCATCTGAATGTCGAGAAACATCAGATCCGGCTCCAACTCCTTGACCAGACGAATGGCTTCCACCCCGTTGCGGCCCTGGCCGACCACCCCGACGCCGGGAACCGAATCCAGCAGGAAGTGAAGCTCCTCCAGGGCCAACTCCTCATCGTCAACCAGGATACAGGAAATAGGCATCTCAGGATTTTCTCTCCCCGGAACCAATCAGGCTCCGGCCGCCCGGTTTTCGCGGGATTCCTGCAGGGGGATTTCAATATGGGTAAAGGTGCCTTCCCCGGGCCGGCTGCTCACCGTAAATGCGAAATCGGTCTGATAAGCCACCTTCAACCGCTCCAGCACGTTACTGATACCGATTCCGGAGTGGTAGATCGAAGACAGCTTGTCGTTGGAAATTCCAAGCCCGTCGTCGGCAACCTGAATACACAAGCGTTCCTCCTGGAGCACCGAGCAAATCCTGATTCGGCCCCCTTCGATCTTGGGCGAAATGCCGTGTCTGATCGAGTTCTCGATGATCGGCTGCAGGATCATGCTGGGAATCATGCAGGACAGCGTCCGATCGTCGATTTCCTTTTCGACTCTCAGCTTGTCTTTCCCGAAGCGACTCACTTCGATGTCCAGGTAGTTGTCGATAAACTCCACTTCCTCCCGCAGAGGGATGAAGTTTTCGTGTCCCTGCAACAGCTTGCGCAGGATGTGCGAAAGCTTCAGGACAGTGGCTCTCGCCTTGGCGGGGTTGGAACGGATCAGCGACGCGATGGAGTTCAGGGTGTTGAAGAGGAAATGAGGATTGATCTGATTGGCCAGGGCGTCCAGGCGGGCCCTCACCACCAGCACCTCCTGCTCGGCAAGCTTGATTTCCAGCCGGGTGTTGTTCCAGACCTTCAGGGTGACTCCGATGCAGCTCAGCGAGGCCACCAGAATCAGGGCAAACACGATCAGGCTGTCGGTGGGAAAATAAAACAGTCGCGACGAGGTCAATGCTTGTCCCAGTAGCTGCCGCAGGGCCTCCACGCCGACGCAACTGAAAAAGAAGATGAGTTGCCAGCCGCTCTTGCTGAAAAGCTGCCTGGAAAAGAAGGAAAGAATCAGGTTGATAAAAACGAAGGGCGAGAAGTTCCAGATCTCTTCTTTCCTGGGCGAAAGGTTGCGCAGCAGCCCGCTCAACAGCCCCAGGGTCGGGTAGATCGCCAGGGCCGCCCACTCCTGCTGCTGCAGCAGCGCCACCATCCCCACGCAGCCCCCGACAATGGCTCCGACGACGGTGCCGCCCAGGAGACCGGCAATGAAAGTGCCCTCCAGGCTGAGGTCGAAGGCAGCGAACGGATTGATGGTCCCGCTGCCCACCCCGGCGCCTCGGATGACCACCCCGATACAGAGCGGCAGACCCCAAAACCGGATGAGGGTGAGTTTCTCCGCGGCTTCCCTCTCCTCGGCAAAGAGCGTTTTGCGAAAGGTTTGAGAACGAGTCAGCAAGGACGCCAGGGAGGCGATAATCCCCAGCTTGACCAGGAGCGCAATCAATATCTCCCGGTTGGCGGCAAAGATTTCCACTACTGAAATTCCCTCAACGGCAGTCCACGTCGCTGGCGACGGTAGCGCGAAATAGGATCGCCCGCCCGAAGCGTGGAGGCGCAGCATCACCGTGCGGCTACTCTAACACCCGACTCCCGAGAATGCCAGACAGGGCGCCCGGCCGCGGGCCGTGCCAGGGGTCGCAACAGACCCGCAGGCATGGAGCGAAAAGAGATCCACGAATTCGCACCAATGGACTTGAATGGAGTCATGGCACCAGCCTCTTCCACTCGAGCTGTGGACGCCTGCAATCGAGGATCGATCCGCTACCAAGAGTAATCTGTGTTCATTCGTGTCCATCTGTGATTCACTGCTCCTGTTTGACTATGAATCGGTTTTTCGACACTTGGCGCTGGGCGCTGTTCCAGCCAGGTAACGCTCCTGCCCTGCCGGGCAGATCATACAGGGAGAAACAGGGGCCTCTTACGAACCTGGGAGACTGGACCCCCACCGGTTCGACTGCGGGCTTCGCTTTCGGGGCGCCGCGTTGGCCTCGCCGACTCCCCCTCAAGGGGGGAGTGATAGAGTTCTACTGGAAGCCTTGT
>JAPPDF010000025.1 GCA_028875575.1 Acidobacteriota bacterium | reverse complement strand
GCTCTATCCTCCTCGATCGATACCCTATCAGCGTGTAAACCATGTTTGCGGTTTATGATGTAAAGGATGAATGCGGTCTGTACCTGAGTATCACTCCCCCCTTGAGGGGGAGTCGGCGAGGCCAACGCGGCGTCCCTTCGACCGGGCCGCAGCCTGCAGCCGAGCCGGAGGGGGGTAAACGCCGCGCCCCGTGAGTGAAACTCACCCGCCAGGGTAAGTGCGCCGAGCCGGCGTCCGCGTGGCGCAAGTCTCACAATCATGCTGAACACCTGCCACGCCCGCGGCTGCTATACTAGCTCCACTGGGCATTGGGAACGCAGGTACGAGCAGTCTTCTGTGCTGCCTGTGGTTGCGAACTACGGGCCCGGATCCAAGGCCGGCCTCTCATGAGGAATCATCGTCGCCTCCTGTTGCCTGCCGTTGCCGGACTCGTGCTGGCTCTGGGCGGGATTCCGTCTCCGGCCCAGACGATTCCCGAATACGAACAGCAGGCGGATCAGCTGCGCCGAGACCACCGGGTCGAGGAGGCCATCGCGTTGCTCCAGGCCGGTATGGAGAGGCACCCGGGCGAGCCCCGTCTGCTCCTTCCGCTCAGCCTGCTCCTGATCGAATCCGGACGAGCGGACAAAGCCGAGGAGCATCTTCAGCGGGTCTTGGCACTGCTGCCGCTGGACCCGGAAGCCCACCGCAGCCTGGGGGAGGCCTATCTGCAGCAGGGCAGGCTTCCCCAGGCGATCCGTCATTTTCAACAATCCAACCGGCTCAGGAACGGCGACGAGAGGGTCCACTATCGCCTGGCCTTCCTCTTCCTGATCCAGGAGCGTCTGGATCTGGCGGTGGAACACACCCGTCGCGCCATCGAGATCGACCCCGGTGAGCCTCGATTTCGTCAACTCTATTCCCTGCTGTTGGGAATCCAGGGACGTGAGGAAGACTCCTATGAACAACTCAGGATCGCCCGTCGGCTGGACCCGGCCGATGCTTCCATCCTCTTTCGGATGAGTGAGAAGGAGCGCGCCGCCGGTCGCACGGCCACCGCCCTGGAATCGCTGAAGCTGGCGTCCGGAGCGGACCCCGAGAACCCCCTCTACCATTCCGAGCTGGCCCAACTGCACAGCCAACTGGGGCAGGAGCGGGAGGCGGCCGAATCGGCAGGCAAGGCCCGGGAGCTCTACCAGGCGTTTGAGGACTACATCGAAGCTCTGAGCCTGATGGGCCAAGGGAAAATTCTTCAGGCTCTGCCTCTGCTGGAGCCGGCCGTGGAGCGCCACCCGGAGTTCACCAGCGGCAGTCTCTTGCTGGCAGACGCCTATCAGAGGCTGGATCGTCCGCAACCGGCCTTGCAGCTCTATCTCCAGACCCTGGAAAGGGATCCCTCCAACACCAAGGCCATGCAGGAAGCCACCTGGATCCTGGCCGGGCGTTCCGACTTCGGCTCGGCCCTGCGCATCCTGGCAAAAGTCCCCCGAGCCCATCTCAACCAATCGCTGATCGAAGCCTACTGGAAGCAGGACCAGCAACAGCCCGAAGCCGCCCTGGAGCGGTTTCGCCGGGTCGAAAGCAGAAATCCGTTGAACCCGGGACTGCTGCAATGGATCAGCTATTGTCTCTACACCCAGGGGCAGAAAGAGGAAGCCCTCAGAGTTCTGAGGAAGATTGCCGACCTTCGGCCGGACGACGCAGGTGTCCAGCGGAGAATCGGGGAGATCGAGTTGGAGGGCCGCCGCGAGATGGCCTTCCGCCACATGGAGGCCAAGAACTGGGCGGCGGCGCTGGCTGCCTTCAGCGACCTGGCCGGGGACAGCCAACCCGGAGACCGTCAGGCTTCCTATCAGCTCCATCTCGCCTACTGCCACCAACAACTGGGCCAACTGCGCCAGGCGGCCCGGGCTTACACCAGCGGGCTGCGATCCCACCCGCAAGCGCATTGGGCACGACTGAACCTGGCCTCGACGCTCTACCGCCTCTCCCGCTTCCGGGAGGCCGTCGAACAGTGGGAACGACTTCCCGTCCCTTCCAAAACCGCCCCGATCCATTTCCAGTTGGGGGTCTGCTACCTCCACCTGGACCGATACGACCGGGCCGAGGCGGCGTTCCGCCAGTCCCTGGCGAAAGGCAACCGCTCGCCGCAGCTGTTCTATAACCTGGGAACCACCTTGCTGCGACGGTTCAAGACGGCCGAGGGCTGGGCCCTGATACGGCGTTCGGCCGCCGCCAACTATCCGCCCGCCCTTAGCCTTCTCAGACGGGCCGGCCTGACTGGACGATAGAGAACCCGCCCGACCTCCGAACCCGATCTGCCCTCAGGAGAAACCATCCATGCCGCCGCCCGTGGAAATACGCTCTACTCAAACCATTCTGTCTCTGGATGCCGATGGCCGAGACCGAGCCGCACTCTGGTTTCCGGAGCTGGTCGAGATCGGGGCCACTTCGGAGCGGCCCGTATTTTTCGACGGCCCATCCCCCTGCCCCGTATGGCAACCTCGGGACGGCTCGACCCTGGGTTACAGGGTCGAAATCCCGGGGAGCCTCGCCATTGACGCCAGCATCCGGTCACACCGGCTCGGATTCGATCTCAGCCTCGAGCTCACCAACGCAAGTCCGCGGGACTGGAATCAGGTAATTTCGGCCGTTTGCCTCCAACTGACCCAAGCGGCTTCCTTTGTCGACTTGACCAGGGAACGGACCGGATGCGTGTGCGGCGGACGCGTCCGGTCCTTTGCCGAGATGGAGACCATCGGAGGTCGCCCCGTATACCTGTTCTCTTTCGTCCGGGACCACACTCCCCAGAAGCTGCATGGGGACCCCACTCGACCCGGAGCCAAGTGGAGCCACACGGTCGAACGCCCCGACGACGGATTCCTGTGGGTGAGCGCCGCCGGCTCCAACCGGACGCTCTGGATGGGATGGGACGACAGCCAGTTCCTCCAGAGCAACATCACCCCGGCCTACGGATGCGTCCACTCCAATCCCTTCTTTGGGGACATGGCCTCCGGAGAATCCGTTCGCAGGAGGGGCCGGATTGCCGTATTGGAAGGCAGCCCCGAGGAGGCCCACAGGGCCTTCTTGAGCGAGTTCGGCAGGTAGGCCAATCAAGTCTCTCTTGCCGCGCCGCCGTGGGTAAGACTAGAATGTCAGGTCGATACCGCTGGTTCGGAGGGTCTCTTGCGGTTCACGAGTCGGCCATCGTTCGGTATGCGGCCGGGCAGAAAATTTTAATTCAAGGAGAAACCGTGCATTTCACCCAGGAACAAATTGAATTCTTCCATACCAACGGATATCTGCTGGGGCCTCGAGTGCTGTCGGACGCCACCATCGCGGAGTTGAAGCAGCGCATCCAGGGCATCCTGGACGGCAGCATCTCCTTTCCCGAGCTCTACAAGGGCGAAACGGTGGAACGGTCGGACGCCAAGGGCCAGTTGCCCTCGGTGAAGGTCGTCAACCTTTCCCGCCACGACTCGGTGTTTCGCAAGGTCTTGGGCAACGAAGCTGTCAGCACGCTGGCCAACGAACTCATGGAAGGCCCGGTGCGGCTGTGGGAAGACCAGATGATCTACAAGCCGGCCTTCGACGAGAAGACCAAGCTGGGGTGGCACCAGGACTACACCTACTGGGACCACGTCTACCCTCCGGACCTGGCCACCTGCTGGATCGCCATCGACGATGCCACCGTGGACAACGGCTGCATGTACGTGGTTCCGGGAAGCCACCGCTGGGAGTTGGACTACTCCCGCGAGGAGGTGGACGTGGCCGATCCCGAGTGGCTGCTGAAGCGCTCCGATCTGCCCGCCCAGGTGGAGCCGGTGGCTTGCGAGGTGCCGGCCGGCCACTGCCATTTCCACCACTGCAGGACCTTTCACGGCTCCTACGGCAACAAGACCGACAACCCCCGGCGAAGCTACGTCATGCACCTGATGCCGGGACACATCCGCCGTGGCGGCGAGGACTGGAACGACCGCATGGCATCGGTGGAAGGAGTGGCCGTGGGAGAGATCGTTCAGGGGCCCAGCTACCCGGAACTGCCGGTCTCCGCCTAGCCGTCCCATACGACACAACGGATCATGCGGGTTCAAACAGGCGTGTTGCTAGACGAGTAACCAGTGATCAGTGGTCAGTGGTCAGTGATCAGTCCTAACGGCAGGCAAGTGCCTGACGACTTGGTTGCGCTCTTTGAAGGACTGAGCCGAGATCCATAAGAGCTTCCCGTGTGGATCGAAAAACTATCCACTGATCACTAGCCACTATTCACTTTTCACCTAGCCGCGCCGCCGTTCCTCCATATGACGGCGCCGCCAGTACAGAGTTGAACAGGGCGTGTTTCCGCCTAATCCTCGATATTCCTCCACTCCAACTGCAGGAACTTGAAGGGCTTGTCCCCGAGCACCTTGTATCCGTGCTTGACGAAGCGGGGAGTGAAGATGACGTCCCCCGGGCCGACTTCGCGCTCGAACTCGCCCACCTCCCACAGGGCTTTGCCCTCCAGCACGATTTCGATCTGCTCCATTTTCGGATGGTAATGGACCGGGGTGTTTCCCCCGGGGCCGTACTGAACCAGGGCGATGACCGCCGATTCCGAGTTGATTTGCGGTGCGAGATAGACTACCTGTGAAATACCGAAGTGCCCTCCGGCCTCTTCAGCGCTGAGTTGCCGGATAGGATGGGTCTTCTCGGAGATCACGTACCCTACCGGCTCCGCCACCGCCACATCCAGGGCGCCGCTCCCGTCGAGATCCAATCCCTTCCCGGCCCGCGGCCACCAACGGGTGAAGCCGCTCAGATTGAACTTGAGTCGGGATACGGCGTGAGGGTTGGCCGTGCCGTTGGCGACGAACAGTTCCCCGGAAGCCGTGAAGTCGAGACCGCTGGGAGATTTCAGGGTCGGACTCTTTACAGGGTTCTCCGCCACCAGTTCTCCCTCCCTCAGAAAAACACGGTGAAGCTGATCGGAAGCAGCATCGGCAATGAAGGCCTCGCCCCAGGGGCTTTCGGCAGCACCCGTTAGATCGGCCCCCGACAACACCAGGGCGGTTCGGGGACCGCCCACCAGGGACTCTCCCTTCTTGTCCGTAAGCTGGTACACGTGATCGCCGGAGATCCCGAATACCCGGCCCTGCAGCACGAAGACATCCCTGTAGGTGCTCCCCGTCATCTTCCCGAACTTGCTCTTCAATGGATCTCGACGCGGCGCGCTGTTCCAGTCCTTGAAGTACATGTGACTGCGCTGGCGGAAGGTCTCGTCAAGGTTCGGTTGTTCCAGGAGCCGCCCGCTCAGCCCGGCACGATCCCCCGGATTGCCGTCATAGAGCTTCAGCCGGTCCGCGTTCGGGTCGTAGACCAGACGGCCGGTCAGATGCCGCTGGCGGTCATAAACCGAGAGGATATTGCCCCGCTTCATGGAGATCGAGGCGGCAGGAAAAACACCGGGGAAATCCTTGTCGCTGTAGGAAGCGACCCGCTTGACCTCTTCCTGCTTGTCTCTGATCTTGTACTGGACGATTTCCCCCTCGTTCTTGAGGATAAAGACCCGTTCCGTGGCCAGACCGGGCAACAGGGAAAAGACCAGCAAAAACAATCCCAAGAGCGGGATCCTCAGGTAGCGCGTCGGCATCGGTTTCCTCCATTGGTTTGATTGGCCCGGAGACAGAGGCAGTATCTCCGGACTCCATGCGATCCGGTGCAAGTCGGTCTCTAATAACTAGCGGAATTCCAGCCGGACCCACTCTTCGGCGCTCCGCACGGCGCTGGCCGGCCGGCTGCGGCTGCGGGCGATGTGTCCCTGGTCCTGGCGCAGGGTGGGCTGGCGGGCATCCTGATAGCGCCAGTCCAGGTTCCAGCGAACCGTCCGGCTTCGATTCGGCAATCCCTGGTGAAACAAGAGATTGCTGAACAGCACCACGTCTCCCGGGTCCAGCTCGATGGAGACGGCCTTTTCGAAAAGGGGCGTATACCTGGGGTCCACGATCTCCAGGTAATAGCGTCGACTGACGTGGGGCACCACCCCCAGCTTGTGGCTGCCGGGGACGAACTGCATGCAGCCGTTCTCCTCCCGCGCCGGAACCAGCGGCGACCAGACATTGAGCATTCGCAGTTCCTCCACGTCATCGTGCCGCACACTGTCATCGGTGTGCACGAAGTGGGTGTAACCGCCGTCCTGGTGCCACCAGATGCGGGTCCCCTCCCAGTCGGGGAGCTTGGGACGCACGGTGTAGTTGGGATAGAGGCGAATCTCGCCGCCCAAGACCGACTCCACCAGGTCGAGAAGCTCCGGATGAAAAAAATAGCCGAAGATTCCGGGCAAGTGCAGTTCGTGGCGGAAGCTTTGGGGCGCCTGGTCCAGGCAGTCCCGGAAAAGTCGGTAGATCCGGGTCTCGAAAGGCTCTTCCGCCAAGGAGGACGGGGCCCGTCCCTCCTGAATCAACCCGGCAGCCAGTTGGTCGACCAGCCCGTCGAGATCGGCTCGGGCTTCGGCCACCACTTGCGGCTCCACCAGCCCCCGCAGGATGACATAGCCCTCTTCGTCCAGTTGCTTTCTTAAGCCAGGTTGCATGAAGCGATCGGCACGGACTTGATCCCCCGATCGGGAATCCCGGGAGCAAACAGGGATCATAGAGTAAACGGGTGGATTTATAAAGGTGATATGGTAGGAGCGGACAGGGTCTGACGACGATCACTTCCACCATCGATTCCAGCCGCTCACATCCAAAAGAACCCCAGGAGCCACACCAGTGAGAAAGAGTAAAGTCCTGAAAAAATTCCGCAGCGGAGAGTTCGCCCGGATCTGTGGAATGGGGCACTTCCTTCCCTTCTTCATCCGCCACGCCGCCCACTCTCAATACGACGGGATCTGGTTCGACCTGGAACACCGGACCATGAACGACAGAGAAGTGCAGTCCATTCTGGCCCTGTGTCATCTCCACGATATCGATTGCATGATCCGTCCCTCCACCCGCGAGCCCGCTCGGCTGTACCGTTACCTGGAAGAGGGAGCCGCCGGATTCATGTTTCCCTTTGTCAACAACGCGGAGGTCGCCAGGCAATTGGTCCGAGCGGTTAAATTTCCACCTCTGGGTGACCGTGGGGTCGACGGGGCGGGAATGGACGCCGACTACACCCTGGCTGCCTGGACACCGGGAGCCGACTACTGTGGGGAAGCCAACCGCGAGACCTTCATCCTGGCCCAGATCGAAGCCCCTGAGGCACTGGACAACGTGGACGAAATTGCTGCCGTGGAGGGGATCGACTGTCTTTTCGTAGGCCCCGCCGATCTCACCCGTCGCATGTCCAGCCTGCCCGGGGCCAAGCCGTTCGTTCTGGATGACGCCGTCCGGCGGGTGGCCGACGCGGCCAGCCGGGCCGGCAAGGCCTGGGGAGTCACAGTGCCCTCCCTGGAGGCCTTGAAAAAGTACCGCGGGATGGGAGGCCAGGTGATGCCCTGGGGAGGGGATTATTTTCTGGTTGGGGTCCTGGACCAATGCCGCAGAGACATGGATGGAGTGCTGGAGCCGGAATGAGGTGACTCACCGCCGGCGCAACACCGATTCGTCTCGCCAGGGTTGGAAGGTTTTCCTCAACTCGACAGCACTTTGGGAAAGGGCGCTGCAGTTCCTGGCCAAGACCTCGAAGACACGGTTGGCTATCACACGGTGCCCCAGGTTATTGGCATGCACACCGTCAGGGTCAACCATCCAGGGAGCCATTCCCTGGGCCTCGAAGACATCGGCGTAAAGCACGTCACATTCCTGCGCCAAGTGCCGCATGGCGGCATTGAACCCTATGAACGACTCCAGGCTGCCTCGATCGAATGGCGGGTATTGATCGAAGGCCGTCATGTAGTAGGCATTCACCAACACCATCAAGGCGCCGCTGCGCTCCTTGATGTCCAGCAGGATATGCCCGAGGTCCTGCAGGAACGCCTCGAGAGGCGTCCCTCCCCTGGCATCATTCAGCCCATAGGAAACCAACACCAGGTCCGGTCGATGCGCCAACACGTGCTTAACGTAACGCTCCATGGCGCTGGGCTTCCCGGAGTTTTCGTAGGCAGGGCTTCTCCGGGAAATCAGGTTGGCTCCCAATCCGCTGTTGATCATCTTGACCGGCTCCAGTTGCGCCTCGTCGATCAACTGGCCCAGCCGGTGGACCCAGGTCAGCTCCCGTCGAGTCGCCGTTCCGCCGGCCGTGGTGCTTTCACCCAGGGCTACGCCAACTTTAAAGGGAGTCTTGCGGTAGTCTCGCTTGTTCAGGAACGTCGAGGAATCGTCCATTGGAGAGATTGGATGGGAAGTCCCTGCCTCGCGCCGGCATGCCTCACCGGGAAGCGTGCTCCGGCCCTTCTTCAGCGCACGAACCAGCGGGCCGCGCAGCGGACCTGGCTCTTTTGAAACTCAAGGGTGTATGGATTGACCAGCCAACGGGCCAGGTAGCCGTCGGTGCGAGCCAACAGCCAACCGAAATCCCAGCCCTTGCTCCGGTACCGGATCGGAATTGAAGGCTTGACCCGAACTACCGGCTGGGCAGCCCCCCACAGCCGTTTCTGGTCGGTATAGTAGTAGTTGGGACCCACGTGGACGAATACCTCGTGGTCCATGGCCTTTGCCGGGTCCTCGGCCAGGTCGGCGCACAGACCCCGGAGCCCCACCTTGACGTCCCGGCCGCGGGCGCATTGCCTGGCCAGTTCCTCTACCGATCCCGACACCACCGTGCCGTCCTCGGTGTGAGAGAGAACCTCTTCCCAGACATCGAGCACATGGAAACCGTAGGATTCGAAGTCATAGACAAAGTTGTGGCTGGGGGCGTTGGTGCCTGCATCCCAATCGTCGAAGCGGTGGGTGTTGGGATCAGAACCCTGATCGTAGGGGGGTGAGGACCCCGGTAGACCTTCGTCCGGCCTGCCGTCCAGGTAGGGCCGGGCGATGGCCTGCAGGCCGTTCTGGTTGTACATGAAGAAGGACATGGATGCCCGGGGGCCAAAGCCGTCCTCCACCAGTCCCACCGGCTGCCTGAGATTCATGATCCCGGCCGTCCATCGATCTTCCAGCAGATATGTCACCCGAAAGTCGGAGACCTCCTGAACCAGTTCGGGATTGTCGGAGTCCCGGTCCACGTGCTCGTTGTGCCGGAACTCGGTATAGATTCTGAGGTCGGCGCCCCGCCGGATGGCGTCGGCCAGGGCTTTCTCGCTGCCCGCCACGGGCTGGCGCTGCTTGTCGAGGGAGAGAGCCAGTCTCCAGTGATTGCTATCTGACAGCAACTGCTCACTTGAATCGGTATTCTCGACCATGGGTCCAGACCTTTCCTGTTTTGAAGAATGGTCGGCGTCGATGACGGCCGGCCCCGGGGAGTGTCCCCCGTTCTGAATTCACCCCCGGTGCTTCAGGGGACGACCGGGAAACCGGTCCAGAAGATTCCCCTCCCGCAACGCCCACTCGCCGTTGACCAAAAGGTGGTGAATGCCCCGGGGGGCACGGTGGGGCTCCATGTAGTCGGCCTGAGTGCCGATGCGTTTCGCATCGAATACCGTTACATCGGCCCAGTATCCCGGGGCCAGCAACCCTCGCCGTTCCAGCTTGAATCGGCGGGCCGGCAGCGCCGTCGATTTGTGCACCGCCTCTTCGACCGTAAACCAGCCCTTCTCTCGAACGAATTCTCCAAGCAGGGTGGGATAGGTTCCAAAGGTACGAGGATGGGGATTCCCCTCGGTATAGACCCCGTCGGTGATGATTGAGGTCAGCGGGTGGCTCAACACCTTGCGCAAATTTTCTTCCGACTGGTTGAAGGAAACAATCATCAGGGAGGCCCGGGTCTCCTGCAGCAGATCCAGGGCCGTTTCCACACCGGAACGGCCGCGTTCCTCGGCCACCCGGTAAATGGTTCTGCCGACCAGGGCCTGGTGGCTCCTCGCCCGTGCCGATGCAATCCATTGGTGGCCCCTCTCCCGAACCGATGCGATCAACAGGTTCTCCCAGCCGTTGCCCAGGTTGGCCTCGGTCTCATCCGCAATCCTGCCCCGAGTGTCCTTGTCAGAAAGCCGCTCCAGCAACCGCCCGGTTCCCCCCTCCAGGGCCCAGCTCGGCAGAACTTGAGTTAGATGGCACGATCCCGCCAGATAGGGGTAGGCATCGACCCCCACGTCCACCCCGTCCCGCTCAGCCCGGTCCACCAGGTCCAACACCGCATCCATCTTTTCCCAGTTCATGCGGCCCACCGTCTGCAGGTGGGAAAGCTGAACCGAGACCCCGGTCTCACGCCCCAGGTTGAGAGCCTCCTCCACGGCCTCGAGGATGTGAAATTTATAGTCTCTGAGGTGGGTGGTGTAGTAGGCATCGTGTCCGTGCACGATGCGGCAGAGCCGGGCCAGCTCCGCGAAATCTCCGTAGCTGCTGGGGGCTTCGTTCAGTCCGGTCGAGAACCCGATCGATCCCTGCTCCAGGCAGGAGGACAGCCTCCGTTCCATCCGTCGCCACTCCGCCGAATCGAGCGGGGCCGCCTTGATCCCGCAGACGTTGGCCCTGAGGGTGGCGTGGCCGGTGAGGGCCGCCACATTGGTTCGGCTCCCGACCTCCTGAAGGTCGTCGAAGTAGGCCGCCGCATCGGTCCAGGCCTTGTTTCCCCGCCTCTCGAACAGATCGAAGCTCGGGACCAGCTTCTCCGAGGGCAACTTGGGAAAGAGGGAGAACCCGCAGTTGCCGACGACTTCCGTGGTGACCCCCTGCAGGACCTTCTCAGGGCGGTGTTCCAGCACCTCCAGGTCGCTGTGGCTGTGCACGTCGATGAAACCGGGCGCCACCGTGAGTCCGGAGCAGTCCACCACCTCCATATCCGGGGAGGCGGCAACCGCACCCACCTCCCGGACTCGGCCGCCATGGATCAGGACCGACACCTCCCTGCCCGGGCTGCCGCTGCCATCCACCACCGTTCCGTTGGACAAGAGAATCACCGGGATCTCCTTCTCAGCGCTTGAAGAAGAAATTCTCGGCCGTCTTCACCAGGATCTGGTCCTTGTCGCTTTCGCTCAGGAAGTCGGCGTGATCCTGAATCAAGGCCACCGCGGCTTCGAAGCTGTTGGGAGCCTTGAGAGCCTGCAGGGGACAGTCGCTTTCCCACATGCAGCGTTCGGGACCGAAGGCCTCCACCACCCGGCGGATGAGCGGAAGCTGTTCCAGGTAAGGCGGCTTCTTGGCCCCCAGCGCATAGAAGGCTCCAATCTTGACCATCACGGCGGGGTGCCTGGCCATGTCGCACAGGGCCGTGATCTGCTCCTCGGGGAAGGTTCCCAGTCTTCCGATCAGACAGAGGTGATCGATGATGACCGGTGTTTGCGGGTAACGGCGGCACATGCGGTCCAGCTCGGGCAGGTCGGGCGGCGACATCAGGAAGCTGAGGGCCAGGCGGTGGTCGGCGGCGGCCTTGAACATCCTCTCGTACCCCTCGTGGTCGAGCCAGCGGGGCCCGTCGCCCAAGCGCGGCCGCGTGCTCTTTCCCCGAATGCGGAAGGCCAGGATACCTCCCCGGGCCAGGTCCACCATGGTCCTGTCGGGTCGGGCCAGACTGACGTCGGTTACCGCCGGGACGATTCCCGTCCCCACGAAGTTGCCGGGCCGGGCGGCGATGATGTCCAGAATATAGCTGTGGTCGAGCCCGTACCATGTCATCTGGATCAGGTTGGTTCGGCGGACCCCCTGGGGCCGGCTGTGACGGGCCAGATCCTCGGGAGTGAAGCTGGGATACCAGAAGTCCTTTTTGCTGAACCCCGGCGCCAGGGGATACTTATCGGTATCGGGAGTCCACACGTGCACGTGGGCGTCCACGATATCGATCCGCTTGCTCGGGGTGGCAGCCAGGGGTGTCGGCTTTCCGGCCGCCAGCAACCCCAGGCCGGCCCCCGATGCCAGCAATTCTCTGCGGGTGATTTCCTTCATGGTTACCTCATGAGTATGGGTGGGCTGTCTTTACCGAAACCCAAGGACCAGGAGACCGAGACCGGCCCGTAGCAAGACAGTCTAGCCCTTCTTGTCCGTTGTTGACACGGCCTGGGTGTAGACGGCAGCGGCGGCGTTCAACCGTTGGAGAGCCTCCTCGGGGAGGGTGATCCGGGTTCCCGAGAAGTTGTCGGAAACGTGCTCCGGTTTCTCGGCTCCGGCCAGCACGCTGGTGACTTCCGGATGGCTCAGAACCCAGGCCACGCAAACCTGGGGCCGGGTCACTCCCAATTCATTGGCGACCGAATCCAGCGTCTCTATGGGACCCGTCAACGGAGATCCCTCCGGGATTTTCCGGCCCGGTGCCAAGCGGCCCTCCCCAAGGGGGCTGAAGGCCAGCAGGCCAAGGTTTCCCTGACGGATCAGAGGAAACAGCTCGTCAAACATGAAGTCCTTTCGATCGGCGGCCACCAGGTTGTAATAGTCTTCCAGCCCGGCGATGGGGCTCTTGCCTTCCCGCTTCCCCAACTCCACCAACTCTCCGACCTGACGGGCCAAGTGGTTGGAAACCCCCCAGTAGCGGATCTTGCCGGCCTTGACCAGGTCGTCCAGGCTGTCGGCGAGCTGCTCCATGTGCTCCCGTGTGGGGATGTCAGGCTGTGGGGAATCCGAATCCTCCCTCGGGGTCCGTTCGTCAGGGGAATGCAGGAGGTAAAGATCGATATAGTCCGTGCCCAGGCGCTTGAGGCTCCCTTCTGCCTTGCGGAACAGGGACTCGCGGGTAAAGACCGATCGCTCCGAATCCGGGCCGTCCACGGGCGCTGCCTTGGTGCAGACGACCACCTGGTCACGCCTTCCGGCCATGGCTTTGCCCAGAACCGTTTCCGAACCGCCCCAACCGTAGGCCTCCGAGGAGTCGAAGAAGTTGACGCCGATGTCGATGCAGTGGCGCAGGATGCGCAGCCCCTCCGGATCGTCGCCCTTGCGGCTCACCTTGCGAAAGGCGGTGCCCTGGCACAGCCTGGACACGTAGAGATCGGTGTGCCCGAATCTCACCAGGTGAGACGGCCGCTCAACCGCCGGCTCCTCGGGCGGCGCCGACCCGCACCCGGAGAGATTGCTCAACAGCACCCCTCCGGCCGCCGTACCGCAGGTTTTCAGAAAGTCTCGGCGATCCCTGAATGAAGAGACGCCGCAGGGAAACCGGGAAATGACCGGCATGGCTGGATCCTTTCATCTCTTGGCCCGTGCCGCCCGGCAAGGAGGGCTTGCGGGCGGAGCCGCTGTCAGCTTCAACCGTTGGTCCTGAGGCATGACGCCCCAGAGTGAGCGCTATTCTCTACCGGCATTTCCGGCGGGTCAAGTGAGAAGGGTCGGGTTGGAACCGGGAAAGGCGGCTGCGCTGCAAAACCACAAGGGGAAAAGAGTTGTCCGCGAAGTCACACGAAGAACGACGAAGGGCCACCAAGCGAAACGGATTTGCTTTAGCGGCACGCTCAGCCACTAGACGGGAAAATAACATCGATGCACAGGATTATTCAGGATTTATTCAGGACACGGCTGGCCTGTAATCCCGGGAATCCGCGAATCCGCACTGGATCATCTCCCGAGCCGGCTTCCGGTGCAGGAAGCTCTCGTCCTGTTTATCCTGTGCATCCTGTGCATCCATGTTCATAAATCAAGATATCGATCTCCTACGGCATAGCCTCCTGTCCATCCACGGTCCCTGATACCGCCAACCGGTGTCAGCCCCAGCCCCAGCCCCAGCCCAAAAAAAAGGCAGCCAGGGCGGTGGCCCTGACTGCCTCGAGAGCTTCGAAAACGGCTGGGATCTAGAAGCCGAGCCGAGCGCGAAGCGTGATTCCGCGGTTCCCGCCTCCGCTACGAACGATGCCAAAGTTCGGATCGGCGACATTGGTGCTGGCCCCGCCGGAATTGGCGTGGTTCAACAGGTTGCTGATGTAGGCTTCGAGCTTGAAGTAGGGGCTCTGCTCCAGGGCGGGAATGAGTTTCCACTCCTTGAAGATGTTGATGTTGAGATCCCATCGGTTGGGATGCCTGAGGGCGCCCCGGGGAGCGGTCCCGTAGCGGCTCTCGGGCGGCAGCGCAAAGCATCCCCGATTCCAGAGCTGCCCTCTTCCCTCGAAACCGGTGTCGTTGGGATTGCAGCCTCCCACCAGGTCGGGCCGGGCGCCGTCCCCGCGGAGCTTGAGGGCGGGATGGTTTCCGCCGCTGAAGACCGGAATAAACCTGCCGCGTCCACCGGTTCTGAATTGAGGGACAAGCGTCCAGTCGCCGATCAGGTGATGGAGCCAGGTCGACGCGCCGGAAGCGAATTGCTGTCCCTTCCCGAACGGCAGCGGCACCACCGCCAGCCAGCGGGAGGTAAGGTCGGGGACGCCCGCCTGCCACCCGTAGTCGTTGTGGCGCTGACCGGCGCTGGACTGGAAGAAGCCGGAAGAGGAGCCGAACAGACCCCCCTGGACATCGTTCAGGCTCTTGGACCAGTTGAACCAGCCCCGGAAGTAGATCCCGCTGGAGAACTGCCGGGTCAACTCCAGTTGCAGGGCGTTGTACTTGGAGTTGCCTCCCAGTTGCAGGGCGTGGACGTTGGCGAACTTGGATGGATCGAAGGGCTGATAGCTGCTGCCCGGACGGATGGCCTGCAGGTCTTCGATGTAGGGCCAGGAAACTCCCCTGGACCCCACCCAGGAGGCCCGCCCCGACCAGCCGAGGCCGAACTCCTTCTCCAGGGTGATGTTCCACTGCTGGTCGTAGGGCCAGTTGTTCTTGCGCAGGTCAACGTCGGCGGAAGTCAGGCTGGTGGGCCCCACCTGCCCTGCCGGGAAGGGACGCTCCCAGGTAAAGTTGGGAACCCCGTTGACGATCTCGTTGTCCTGGAACAACTCGCTGAACTGGTAGGGCCCCCAGACGTGACCGGCCAGGATTCCGGCGCGGTCGAACTCCCCGAAGACGTTGGCGATGGCCCAGGCCGTGGACTTCACGAAGGGCACGTGGAAGACGCCGTAGCCGCCCCGGATGACAAGGCTGTCGGTGGCGCGGAAAGCCAAGCCCAAGCGAGGATCGACCAGGACGCTCTTGAAGTTCCTCAAGCCGGAGGGATAGCCGGCCTCCCCGGCCGTGACCACTTCAATGGGAAAGTTGGGAGCGATGGCCTGCGTCGACCTGTCGTTGGGCACCACCACTCTGGCCGTAGCCAGGTCGAAGTTGTAAATGGTATCGCCCAGGACCTCGCTGGGAACGCCGTAATGCTGGAAGCGGATTCCCGGCGTGATGGTGAGCCTGGGCGTCACCTTCCAGTCATCCTGGAAGTAGAACCCGAACTCGTTGTGGCGGGCCTCGGCCCTGGGGCGGACGCCGTCAATCTGGGTCGTGAAGGGCAATCCCAGAAGGAGATCTCCAAAATCGTAGCCGGTAAACCTTCCGTTGAAGTCGAAGATCCCGAACGGCGCCGGGATGCTGATGGTGCTGAACATGTGCGGGGACTGGTGGCGGTACTCGAACCCGGTCTTGAAGAGGTGGGTTCCCCGGTTGACGGAGATGTTGTTTCTCCACTGCTGGACCTCGCCATCCTCGTAGTCGGTCTCACCCGAAAAGAGCGACCCGATGAGGGTGGAGGGCAATGGGTTGAAGGACCCCAGATGGGAGCTGAGCTGCCGCCCCAGGGTGCGCACCTTGATGTGGGGAGTTCCCACCCCTTCCCGCAGGACGCGGCCGCCCAACTCGGTGACTCCCAGGATCTGGGTCAGGTAATCCCGCCCCTGCACGTCCCCGACGGCCCAGACCGACTGCTGCCGGTTCCAGGCGTACTGGAATTCGTTGACCACGTTGGCGCCAAAGGTGTGGCTGTTGGAAATGCTGATGGCCCGGGTGTTTCCCCTTTCCACGAAGCCCGCGTTCGGAAAGGGGTCGCCGCGGCCTTCGGGAGAGACGTTGTTATAGCGGTAGTGGGCGATGGTCAGCGTGTTGGTTTCGCTGATGGCGTGGTCGAAGGTGTACTTCTGCCAGTTGTTGTCGGATGCATTGTAGGAAATGTAGCGGAAGTTATCGAACAACGCCCCCGGTGGTCCATAGTTGGGCAAAGGCAGAACGCCAGTGTTGTCCAAGACTCTTCGGGCAATGGGGCTGATCATGCTCTCCGGCACAATGTTTCCCGGGAAGGGCTGCTGAATCCCGTTGACCACGTTGTAGGGGTTGGTGGGGCAGGGCACGGTGGGGTTGGGATTGGCGGCGCTGGGGAACACGCAGTTGGAGAAGGCAATGAACTCGTTGAGGTCGCCGGCCCGCATCGCCGCGGTGGGCACAACCCGGCCCGTATTGAACACCGGGTTCTCCCTGGAGGCCGGCTGATAGAGAAAGTGGAAGAAGGTCCTGTTGCGGCCGTCATAGATCTTGGGGACCCAGACGGGGCCGCTGGCCTCGTAAGACCATCGCTTGGACGTCTTGGAAGGCGGCCTGGGACCTGAATTGCCGGAAGGCAGGGCATTGAGAGCCGGATTGCGAAACTCCCCGAAGATCTCGCCGTGAAACTGGTTGGTTCCCTGCTTGCCGATGCCGAAGACGTTGGTCGGCACCCGATACTCTGCGGCGGCGTTGAAGTCGACCTGGTGGACTTCCTGCAGGGTCTCCTGGGTGGCCCGGAAAGAACCGTAGGCGTTGGTGGGGATTCCGTCCTGCTCCTCGCTCAGGTTGTTGGCGAAGCCGCCGTGCACCTGGGCGCGAGCCTCGGTACCGGGGTTCTGGTAGATATTGTAAATGAGGGCGGCCCCGATGTTGGCCCCGTAGACCTCCTGATTTCCGAGGCGGTGCTTGATGACCGACGTATCGGTGTCGATGGTGGCCCCTTCCTCCGAAACCGTGATCTCGGTGGCCTGCTCGCCGATTTCCAGCTCCACGTCCACGCGGCGGACGTCGCCCGCATAGACCACCACTCCGGTGTTGACGTAGCGCTTGAAGCCGGGCAGCGTCACTGCAATGGTGTAGGTGCCGTTGTCCAGTCCTCTCAATTCATAGTCGCCCACCTCTGTGGTCACCGTGGTACGAGAGATTCCGCTGGCCTCGTTGGTGGCCGTGACTTCGGCGTTGACGATGGCGGCGCCGCTGGGATCGGTAACGGTTCCGCGGAATCCGGACAACTGGACCTGAGCTTCCAGCAGGGCCGGGTTGAATGACAGGCCCGCGACCAGCGCCGGAATCAAGGTCAGGATCAGAAAAGCCTTGTTGGAAAGTAGAGACCTCATGGGGTTCGTTACCTCCGAATGGGGTGAGTCGGACAATCAGGTTGAAAGGGTTTAGACCAATAATCTATTCGAGTCGGGATCGGATTCGATACCGCTCAATTTCAACTAATGACTATGGTGCAATTCGCCTGCCATTGTAAGACGGGAAAAAAATTTCTTGCAAAGTACCACAATCGTTGGAGAAAAGACAGGACTATTGCCGATTGGACAACCGGGACATTGTCCCCGAACGCTCGGGCAACTACAGCATTCCGGATCTCTCTACAGAATCTCGTAGCAGCCCGCCGGATATGGGAAGATGACCTGACGAAAGGGTGGTCGGTGGGACGTGGTTGGCGTCGTTCAGGAGAGGCTGCGGGGTGTTGCGAGGCGTGCTCCTGGACACCCCCGCCCGGCTGGCTCGAAGCTAACGCTAACCCAACCCAATGGCTCGCCCCGGGCATGAATCCGGGTCGCGCCCCATGGGCTGACGCCCACGGCTAAGTGCTGTCGCCGCATTCGCGGCTGGTAAGGAAGCTGGCTCATGCGGCCTATTTGCAGATGAGTAACGGGCTTGCGCTTGAGGTTGGTTCACCGGTATTTGCTGCCGCCGCGTTCGCGGCTTAACTCCCCTACGTGACGTTTTCCGATGGCTTCCCCCGGGCTGTGGCCCGGGACATATTCTGAATAGAAAAGCACGTTTCCTCTTGCAGTGTTGTGGGTTCGGGGAGAGCTGCTAATGCTGCGGTTGACGTGGGTTACCTAGCAAGACGCCGCCTACGAGCCATCCTTATAGAGCTGCGTAGCTGCGGCCCAGGGTAGCCCCGGGTGGCAACCCGGGGTCGTATGGGTTCAGCACCCACCCAGCCGCGAATGCGGCGAATAGTAAGCACCCGTTCCGGAACGCATTGCTTCCCCAACGAAACGCCCCCTCACGCCACCATCACCCGCTGCCGCCACATACGCAGCGCCGCGTCCCCCCCACCGGCTCAACCGCGGGCTGAAGCTCCTATGTGGCGGTCTCGCCGATTCCGTCCCCCCCACCGGTTCGACTGCGGGCGAAGCCCTTGTCTCACCGACTCCCCCTCAAGGGGGGAGTGATAGAGTTCTACTGGAAGCCTTTTGCTGGCCTCGAATCACTCCCCCCTGGAGGGGGAGTCGGTGAGACGGTACAGACCGCATTCATCCTTTACACCCTAAACCGCAAACATGGTTTACACGCTGATAGGGTATCGATCGAGGAGGATAGAGC
>JAPPDF010000024.1 GCA_028875575.1 Acidobacteriota bacterium | reverse complement strand
CTGGAGGGGGAGTCGGTGAGACAAGGGCTCCGCCCGCAGTCGAACCGGTGGGGGGACGGAATCGGCGAGATGGCCAGATAGGGGATTCAGCCCGCAGTCGAGCCTGTGGGGGGTGGGTCCCGGCTCACCGGGAGTCTGGGGGATTCGAGGTTTCATCCGTCCCGGTGGTGCCTTCAAATACCTCTTGAATGACCTGAGCCGTTCCTTCGGTCATGTCCCACTGAGACAGATCGGAAATCTCCACGAACCGGACTTCGCTGACGTCGCTGGCAGGCCGCGGCGAGCCGTCGATGACCTGGCAGACATAGTCCACGATCACGTAGTGGTATTCGATGTCGCCCCGCTCATCCCTCAGGAGATGCTCCACCACCTTTCCGACTCTCAATGGACGCACGGTCATACAGGTTTCCTCCCGGGTCTCCCGGATGACGGCGGCTTCCAGGGTCTCTCCGACACGCAATCTTCCGCCGGGGACCGACCATTTGCCCAGGGACGGAGCCTTTCCCCGCCGCACCAGGAGTATCCGGCTTCCTCGATAGATCAGGGCGCCTACCGCACAGACGGGAGTCGAAGGATAACGCCGGGAGGCGCAGTCGTCGGTTCCGGGGTTGTTGCCGGACTTGTCGATCCCCACCGTTGAAACCTCCGGCCGTGCAACACGGGCTTAGAGAAAAAACCACAAGGCCAGGCTGACCAGGCTGAAATAGAAACAGAAAACAACGATCCCGTACCCCAGGATCTCTCGAAATTCCAATCCGGTGGCGGTAATGAGGGGTAGTGCCCAAAAGGGGTGGAGCAGGTTGGTGGCCATGTCCCCCCAGGCGTAGGCAAGAACCACCTGGTTGATGGGAACGCCCAGATTCTCCGCGGCAGCCACCAGGTAGGGAGCCTCAATGGCCCACTTGGATCCCCCGGAAGGCACAAAGTAATTCACGATGCCCGAATACCAGTAGACCAGTAGAGGCAGTGTCCTGGCGGAGGCAATCGAGACGAAGGCGTTCCCCAGGATTTCGGACAGCCCCGTGCCCTTGATGATACCGAACATTCCCGCGTAAAAGGGGAACTGCAGAATGATCCCGTGGACGAAGGTGACCGCCTCCTTTGCCGAGCGACCGACCGAGTCCGGGCTGGGATGCAGCGCGATTCCCAGGAACAGCAGCAGGAAATTGATGCTGTTGAAGGTCACCTGGAGCTGGTTGTCCAACCATGTCGTCACCAACCAGGCAAGGCCGCAGGCTCCCAGCAGTCCGTTTAGCCAATAACCGCGGTCCAGGACGGAAGCCAGCGACGGCCGCTTCCCGCTGAGCGCCGAGGCCGGCTTGGGGGATTCGTCGCTGCCCAGGCCGGCTCGCTGGGCAAGCGCTTGCTCGGGGGGAAGCGGTGTCCAGCGCGCCAATTGCCAGACCAGGAAAGTCAGGCTGATCAGGACAGCCAGCGTCAAGAGCAGGTTGAATGGGTGAAATATCGTCAATTCGGTGGGGATCAAGCCGATTTCACCTTCAAGGAAGTGTCCCGGGGTTGCGACCAGAAGAGGTGCGGAGGCTGAAAGGCCGGCGTGCCAGGTGCACCCCAGGCCCAGGTAGGCTACGGCAACGATCAGTCGCAGGTCGAGCTGAGGGACTCTCCGGGCGAAAAGGCGAGCCAACACGGCTCCACCCACGATTCCCAGCGCCCAGTTGACCCAGCTCAGGGCCATGGAGAGCAGGGCCAGGCCGGCGATGGCGTTCCTGGGGGTGTGAAAGAGCGAAGTCAACAGGTCCAGCAGGCGCTTGACGAGTGGCGAGGAAGCCAGCAGGTAGCCGGCCACCAGCATCAGGCACATCTGCATGCCGAACTCGAGCAGGACCCAGAATCCGTCCCCCCAGTACCCGATACAGTCCACCAGAGAGGCTCCGCCTACGAGCCAGCCTGCCAGGAAGATTATCAAGGTCAGCCCGGCGGCGATCGAGAATGCGCTTGGCATCCATCGCTCGCTCCATTGAGTGAGCCATAGGGAAATTTCAAGGACTCTTTGCATGAAATAGCGTGTTCGTGTCTGTTGGCTTATGAGGGATAGCGCCAGAACTATCCCGCCGCGGAATCACGGCCCGACCCGTCCATCCTTTGAATGATAGTCCCGACTGTCGCTCCGAGCCAAGGTGGTCAGAAACACTCGAACATCCCCGAGCAGGGATTGGCCCTCTATCGCCAGCCATAACAGGACATAGAGGCCCAGTCCGCCGACAACCCACCCGGACAGGCTCAACCAGGAGGGCTGACTGATGCCTTTCGTCAGCCAGACCGCCGTGGCCGCCACTCCGCTGACTGCCAGCGGCAAGAGGAAACTACGTAGAAAGTCTACCTTCATCAGCTTGTTCAGTTGAAGGACCAGCCAGGCCGCAATCGGAATCACGCCGATTGCGTAGGCCATGGCCACCCCTGTGAAACCGAACCAGGAAGAGAGCGCCAGTGCCAGGCCCCAATCCAGTACTGTCCACCAGACGAGGATTCGCAGCGAGATCTCAACCTTTCCCAGTCCGTTCAAGACGGCAATATAGAGCGTGCTGATATTCGATCCCAGCATTCGGATGGCGTAAAAGTAAAAGGCCGGAATGGCTGGCGCCCACTTGGAGGTGAATACCACCTGGACGAACTCGGGGATCAGGGCCGCGAAGATCAGAATACCCGGGAAGGTCAGGAGGTTGACGTACTTAAAGGTGGTCTGGACCATCTGTCGCACCGCCTTCGGGTCCTGCTGGATGCGTGACACCGACGGAAAGGTGACTCGGGAAACCGCCTGGGTAACGGCCTGGCTGCTGTAGAAAGTCATGTTCTTGGCCCAATTCAGATACCCTACGGCCTGAGTACCGAATCGAGGACCGGCCAGCAACACCGGGATATAGTCGCGAAACAGGGAAGTGAGCGTTGAGGCTTGAAACAGGACGCCGATCCGAAGAGTCTTTCCCATTCCGGCAAAACGCAATCGAATTCCAACCGGCCAGGGGGCAGCCTGAAAGGCCACCGCGCTTCGGACCACGGTGCTGGCCACCATCGCAGTCACCAGGCTCCAGAGGCCCCAGCCCCAAAGAGCCATCGGTACGGCAACGCCAACGTAGGTGAGTACTCTCAGCACATCCATTCTGGCAAACACGCCGTAGCGCAGACTCCTGTCCAGACGGGCGCACGACATGGCGCCCAGACCGCTGATCCATGGGCAGGGCAACAGGGCAAGCAGTATCCAGCGCAGGCTCGAATCCATGTCGAGCC
Source organism: Acidobacteriota bacterium (assembly GCA_028875575.1). Classification (NCBI taxonomy): domain Bacteria; kingdom Pseudomonadati; phylum Acidobacteriota; species Acidobacteriota bacterium. Next base: position 6,720 of record JAPPDF010000024.1, on the reverse strand, counting down.
AGCCCAGCAGGCGGGGAGCCCCCAGGAACAGACCCAGGACCAGGACGGAGATCGCCAGAAGCTGCAAGGAAAAAAACGTCTGGAATTCCGCCCGGGTAGGTGGCTCGGGCCGCTGTATGAGTGCGGCCACCAGGCCCACCTCCAGGACCGTGGCCAGGGTCACGGTGACGAAGCCGGCCATGGCGACGATGCCGAAATCCCGGGGTTCCAGCAGTCGTGCCAGCCAGACTTCACCCAGGAGAAGGATGGGATAGGAGACCGCCATGCGCAGAAGCATGAGCGAGGCGCCCTGCATGGTCTTGGCGGACACCGGGTGAACTTCAGCCATGGAATTTCCGCTAGGGGATCAAGGAATCCGGGACTGTTCGAGGGAGCGTCAGTTGTCCGAGGGACCGCGGTTCCTTCGGCAGGCATCGACGTGCAGCCGCGGGTGAGCAAATCCTGCCGGCATGGGCTTCGTCGAGTCGGTCCATCGGAACCGAGTATATCCAAGTTGTTGCCCATTTCTACAGTACTGTATAATTCTGTAAGATTGGCGCCGAGAGAGAAGAAATCCTCGTCCAAGCCCCGGGTAACCACTCCCCAGTCCCCGACAACGGGACGGATCATTCAGAGTTGAGCAGGGACGCTTCGGACAAGTGGAGAGTGGAGGGTGATTGGCCCCGCCCCGGCTCCGCCGTGCGGATCATGCAGGGTGAAACCGGGTGTTTCAGGCAGATGCTTAACGTGTCGATCCGATAACTCTCCACTATTCACTGTTCACCTGGCCCGGCCGACGTGCCCTACGACGGGGCGGCTCAAACCGGGTGAAACAGGGGTGTTTCAGTCAAGTTCGGTGGCGGTCCATGGAGACACCCTACAAGGTGGTTTACTTCTGCGACGCCGTCTTCCTGGGTGGCGCTGAAGCCTACCTCAAACTGCTGGTTCCGGAAATACCCCAAGAAGAATACCAGCCTCGGGTGGCGCTTTCCCCCCTCCCGCAGATGGCTCCGCTGGCACGATTTTTTAATGACAGAGGCATTTGCGTCGATGAGGTAGACAGTGCCAACCGGTCCCCGTTCAAGGTTTTCCTGGAATCCTATCGCTACTTCCGGCGGCAGCAGCCCGCCATCGTTCACTTCAACCTGAACAATACCTTCAGCTGCTTTGTGCCGATTCTGGCGGCCTATTTCAGCCGGGTGCCCAGGAGGTTGGCAACCGAGCACCTGGATCTTCAGTTGGCCATCGGAAAACGGGCCGGCGTGCGCACCAAGAAGTTCGTCAAACGGGTCATGACCTTCTGCCTCGATTACACCATACCCGTGTCTCAGGCCAACAAGCAGCTTCTGGTTCAGGACTACCGTGTGAATCCCTACCGGCTGAAGCTGATCCTCAACGGGATCGATGTGAATCACTTCGCCTTTTCCGAGTCGGGCAGACGCGCCGTTCGCCAGAGCCTTGGAATCGGTCCGGAACAGACGCTGGTCGGCACGGTGGCGCGCTTCAACTTTCAGAAGGGCCACCAGTACACGGTGGATGCGATCCCGGCCATATTGAAGTCCTGTCCTCAAACCCGGTTTCTGTTCGTCGGGGAAGGACCGACCCAGGCCAGGCTGGCCGATCGAGTACGCCGGTTGGGGTTGGAGCCATACGTCACCTTTGCGGGAGCTCGAGAGGACATCCCCGAGATTCTTTCGGCTCTGGACATCTTCCTGCTTACTTCGCTCTATGAGGGACTCCCTCTTTCCATACTGGAGGCCATGGCAGTGGGTTTGCCGGTGGTCGCAACTTCGGTCAGTGGAACACCCGAGGCGGTGACCGACGAGCACACGGGGTTGCTGATCCCCCCCGCGGACTCCCACGCGGTAGCTTCGGCAGTAGCCCGGCTGGTTCGGGATCCCGGATCACGTCGAAGAATGGGGGCCAGTGGACGCAAGCTGGTACATCGGCGGTTCGACAAGTCACTGATGGTTCGCCAGGTCGAGCATATCTATCAGAACCTGGTCGACCCTCACCGGCAGCCTGCGACCGCCACTGAATCCCCTGGTTCGAGTCGACGCCGGGCATCGCTGATTGTCCTGACCTGGAACAAGCGGGAGATTCTCAAGGAGGCTCTGGACGCGCTGGTGGAAGCTGTCCGCCATGACGGCGGTGACCACGAAATCATCCTGGTGGACAATGGAAGCACCGACGGAACTCAGGACTACGTACGCACCCACTATCGAGACATTCGACTGATCGAGTTGAAAAAAAACTATCGGTTCAGTCGAGCCAACAACATCGGGGTTCAATGTGCCCGCAACGAGATCGTAGTCCTGCTGAACAACGACGTGATTGTCCGACCCGGATTCCTGGCGCCCCTGCTCCAGGGGTTTGAGCAGCCCGACGTCTTTGCGATCACTTCACAGATCTTCAACTATGAATCCGGCAAGACCCGCCTGGAAACAGGCAAGACTTTCGGGATGATGATGTTCGGCTGCATGCACGTCGGACACACCCCGCCCGCTCCGGTCGACGAGGTGCGCGAGTACGTCCCGGCCTTTTATGCCCATGGTGGCTCCAGCGCCTACGACCGGAAAAAGTTCCTGGAACTGGGCGGTTTCAGCGAAATCTACAATCCCGCCTATGTGGAGGACGCCGACCTTTCCTATCGGGCCTGGAAGTCCGGCTACCGCGTGCTTTTCTGCCCGGCCAGCCGGGTGGTTCACAAGCATCGCAGCACCAACGCCACCGAGATGGGAAACTCCAGGATCGACTATCTGATCGCCCGGAATCTGTTTGTGCTGTTCTGGAAAAACGTCACCTCGCTTGGATTGTTCTTCAGCCACCTGTTGAAGTTGCCCTTCCGTTTCCTGCTCGATATCAGCCGCGGGCGCCTCGGCATCCTGAGGGCCTTTGCCGGTGCTCTGCTCAAGATTCCGCAGGTGGTCTGGAACCGTCTGGCCAGTCCGCCGCCGAGACGCCTGTCGGATCAGGAGGCCATTGCCTCCATCCACCACTGGTTCTTTTACCGGCACCGCTATCTGTCCAATGGAAACCGGGCGGCCGGTACTCGCAAGATCCTGGTGGTCTCCAAGCGGCTCCCCAGGTTGGGGGTGGATGGCTCCTGGATTCTGGTGAACCTGCTCAAGGGGCTTTCAGTCCGAAATGAGATCACGCTGCTGTCCTTTATCGAAACCAGCCAGGATCGAGCCCATGTCGATCGTTTGAAGGAGTTTTGCAATGAGGTTCGAACCATCACGCTCTATCCCTACCACCGGGAGCTCAAGAGCGCCTTTCTTTTCTCCAAGCTGATGGCAGTGGTCAATGCCTGCCTGATGATGCGCAGGGAGGTGCGCAACGAGTTGAGAACGGGAGACTACGACCTGGTACAGTGCGAGTACCTGCATACACTGAATTTCATCCCCGACCTTCGTCGCTATCCCAGCCTGCTCACCCACCACGAAGTTCTCAGCCTGGTTTATGAGCGACTCTTCCGCAGGGCTGCGACCTGGACGGAGAAGCTTTCGGCCTTTCTCAAGTGGCGTCTAATGCGGGTCTACGAAAGACGGCTTTGTCGCAAGGTCCGGTCGGTGGTCGCCCTTTCGGCCGTCGACCGGGACTACCTGAGCCGGCGGCTGAAGGTGGACCGCCCCTGCCTGGCTCAAAGCGGCGTTGACGTGGACTTTTTCAGGGCCAGGCCGGATGTCGGCGAGCGTCCGGACAGCCTGATTTTCGTGGGATTTTTCAAGCACCCACCCAACGTGCAGGGAATGTCCTACTTTTTCCGGGAAATCTGGCCGGGGATTCTGCAAGAGGCGCCCAACGCCACCCTTACCGTGGTCGGCCGATCGGCGCCCGACCATCTCCTGGCGCACAGCCAAAAGGGTCGGGTCGAGTTTCTGGACGGAGTGGAGGACCTGCGTCCCCTGCTTTCCAGCCACGCCGTCTTTGTAGCCCCCATCGTCAGCGGCGCCGGACTTCGCGGCAAGCTCCTGGAGGCCATGGCCATGGGCAAGGCCGTGGTGGCGACCCGGCTCTGCCTGGATGGATACGGATTTCACCACGACCGGGAGCTTATGGTTGCCGATTCCTCTGCCGAGTTTCTCCAACACACCCTGGAACTGTTGAGGGATCCTCTCAAGCGCCGCCGCTTGGGAGACAACGCCCGTGCCAGGGTGGAAGGTGAGTACAGTTCTCCCCGCTTTACCGCCGACTACGAGCACCTGTACCAAGAGCTGTCAGCATGAGCCGGGTGTCGATAGTCATCGTCAATTACCGGTCCGGGCAGGATCTTGTCTCCTGCCTCCGCAGCGTGGTCCGGAATGCAGGGCGACTGGACTACGAGATTTTCGTGATCAACAACGACTGCCCTGAAGATCTCACTCCCGTCTCAGACCTGGAATCGGCTCGGATCCAGGTGATTCAGAACCGGTCCAACCGCGGATTTGCGGCCGCCGCCAACCAGGGGTGTCGTCACGCCCGGGGTTCGTTTCTACTGCTATTGAATCCGGATGTGCGGGTTGAGGCCGGAGCGCTGCAGATCCTGGCGAATACCCTGGAGCAGCACCCCGATGCGGGTGTGGTGTTGCCTCGACTCAATAGTCCGGACGGCAGTCTCCAGTACTCCTGCCGGCGCTTTTACACCCTTGCCACCCTGCTGATGCGGCGTGCTCCCTTTCGGCGCTTCTGGTCGAACCATCCCGGCCTGCAGCGCCATTTGATGGCCGACTGGGACCACCGGAGCCTGGCTGAAGTGGATTGGGGGCTGGGAGCCGCCATGTTGGTCCGCAGGGCAGCCACGGAATCGAATGCTCTTATGGACGAGCGATTTTTCCTCTACTTCGAGGACGTGGACCTGTGTAAGAGCATGTGGGATCGGGGCTGGAAGGTGCTCTACAATCCGGCAGCCTGCATGGTGCACAGCCACCGCAGGGACAGCGCCCGGGGCTGGAGGTTGGGCGCCAAGCGGCATCACCTGTTCAGCCTGCTCAAGTTCCTGCGGAAGCACCGGCTCCGGTTGGGGAGGTGCTCGGAAACAGGTGGAAACCCTTGAAGCATGACACCGCCTGCCATCAGTCTCCGGGGTGTTTGTTTTTCAAGGTGGATTCGACCGCCCGGGGAGAAATGCCGGCCACGTACGGTGTAGAATGGCATCGGATCCCGCCGGGTGCCGGGCCGGCAAGAGATGCCACTTCCCGGCGAGCATTTGAATGCGTCTTCGGACGACTCTTCCGATGATACTTGCCGAACAGTCCTCGATCCTGAAAATTCGACATATTGCAGTGACCCCGGCAACCTTCCTCTCACCCATGGCCGGCTTGACCGACAGCGTTTTTCGTCGCTTGATCAAGCGATTGGGCGGTTGTGGCCTGGTCATGACCGAGTTTACCAGCGCCGAGGGTCTCACCAGGCACTCGGTAAAGAGCAGGCGGATGCTCTTCTACCACGAGGAGGAGCGTCCGGTCACGGCCCAGCTTTTTGGATCGGACCCGGGGCGCCTGGCGGAAGCCACCCGGATGGTTGAGGACCTGGGTTTCGACGCCATCGATCTGAATCTGGGCTGTCCGGCCAAAAAGGTTGTGAAGGCGTGCGGAGGATCGGCCCTGCTTCGGGAACCGAAGCTGTTGGAGCGAATCCTCAAGGAGATTCGGGCGGCGGCGCGGATTCCTTTCACCATCAAGATCCGTTCCGGTTGGAGCGAGTCGGAGATCGTGGCTCTGGAAATCGGCCGAATGGCGGAGGACCTGGGAGTCGAAGCCATCACCCTGCATCCCCGAACCCGAGTCCAGGGGTTTTCAGGGAAAGCCGACTGGCGCATCATCGCCCGCCTGAAGGCCCACCTCACGATTCCCGTCATCGGCAACGGGGACATCATTACCGCGGCTGATGCCATGAGGATGCGGAATGAGACGGGATGCGATGGAGTCATGGTTGGCCGGGGAGCCTTGACCAACCCCTGGATTTTCCGTCAGATCGGTGAAACCGAATGCGGGATTCCGGTGACGCTCCCGGAGGTCGGCGACAAGTACGATCTGATCAAGCGCTATTTTTCGCTGTTGTTCGAAGAGGAAACCCCGGGAGCCATTGGGAAGATGAAACAGTTTGCCTCCTGGTTTACCCACGCCATTCCCCGAGGAGCCGCCCTTCGCAAAGCCATCTATGAGTCCCGGAGCGAGAGGGAAGTCATGGACCGGATCGAGGAATTCTTTCAGAGGGCTCTGGTGGCGGCGCCACAGACCTGATCCGCATTTCTCAAAGGACGATCGCATGCGCGCTCTCGACATTTCCGATTGCGTCAACGAGACCTGCCCCTGATCCGGCAAGACGGTTCAGGCCGATTCCCTCACCGAATACGGCGGTCATGTAGTCGGGTTCTGCAATCCTGGTTGCCGCGACAAGTTCGAAAGCGCCGTCCGTCATTTCGAGGAAGCGAAGGCGTCGCAGACGGCCCGTTAAGTCCTTGTCCGGAAACACGGGCCGCTTGCGGAACGCGTTCAGCTCTCGACCTGGCGCCCAAGCCCGCATTTCTCACCAGGCCGCTGGAGGCAGGACAAAAGCAGTTTATCTTCAGGTCCTTGTTTGGCTCCGTGTCAAGGGGTTGCGGATTACAGACGCACTGGGCATGCCCTGGCTTGTCCTTTTCCCTTCAGCGCGCACATGCTCCCTCGACCGTAGAAACCGCTACGCTCTTCGGTCGCGAGCACGCGCTGAAGGGAAAATTCCTGCGCCATGATCATGCCCCCTGGTGAGAAATGCGGG
>JAPPDF010000023.1 GCA_028875575.1 Acidobacteriota bacterium | reverse complement strand
GGGAGTGAAGCCGGGAGTGCTCCTTCGGTCGGGCTCCGCCCTCCCTGCGGAGCACGCCCGCTCGTTGCCCATCGACCCCCTTGGAGATATGCTTAGCCCTACATAAAGAAGACTGGCCGTGTAAACCATGTATGCGGTTTATTGTGTAAACCATGAATGGATTGCACAGAAGCCGAGCCGCAGGCGAAGGCTGATGCGGAGGGGGGCAAACGCGGCGCCCCGAAACCGAAGCCCGCATACGAACCGGAAGGGGGAAGCGCCACGCCCCGGGTGTGACCACCAGAGCCACGGGCAGCGCAGCCTTGCCGGCGTCATTCGATTGACGTGCACTCTTCAGGAACCCAAATCCGCCTACGGCAGGACTATTTTGGGGGAGTCCTCGGGAGGGGTCCGCTCTTTGCTTGATTGCGACACCATGGTTGCAAGCCGGTCCAGGAATTCCCGGCTCCTGGGCCGGGACGAGTCGGAGAGGTTGGCCATCTCCAGAGTCATCTGGAGGCAATCCAGCACGTCGCCGGTCTTGGGGGTGGAAGCCGAGAGGTCTTCCGGTTTGCGGCGCTTGTCCAATAGGGATTTCAGCGATCCATAGAGCGCTTTCTGAATAAGCGTGTCGGGCACGTGGTCGTAGTAGATGCCCCCCTCCAGTGTTCGATAGGTTCGAGCCAGCCGTTCCAGGACCTCCCGCACATCGCCATCCACCAGCTCCGGAGACTGGGAGCGCGACTGGTGGATGGTAGTCCAAAGACCTGTGAGCAACTCCATGTTCCTGGCCTGAAAGGATTGGTCCCACAACCTTGCGGTCAGCGGCTCTCGGTCTCCCAGCCTGGCCCTCCGGCTCCGTTCGTATTCCCGCCCCGAATGCAGGTAGTCGCAGTCGGCCGGGCAGTCGATCTCCACCTCCCTCTTTTGCCCGCAACAGACCGGGCAGATATGGGTCTGCTTGGCCGGGCAGAAGCGCTTGGCCTTGCGGGTCGGGCACAACGGGCAGGTTCGCTTTGAGGGCGTCATGGAAACGATGGGAGACTCGGAGTTGTCCGGGAACCGTGGCAGGGTGTCGACGAGGATTCACCAACTCTCACGATTTCCTCCGGCGTCCCGACCGCATACTATCACGGCGGTTGACTGCAAGTCAGTCCCGCCCCTGCCGACAATCCATAATGGTATTGACATCAATCGGTTGCGGGCTATAATCAAAAAGATTCCAGTCCACTTTCCAATGCTGCAATCCGACCAAAGTCACGTGGACTGAGAGGACTGTTCGTGAGAGTGCGCAAGCCAAGCCGGTTCATCCTCTTCTGCTGGGTGGCCGCGGTTCTGATTGCGGGTCGACTCCCAGGGGAGGCAGCCCAGGGTGAAGAGCAGCGGGAGAAATCCCTCAAGCGGGAAACCTCGGATCGCTATCTCAAGAAGTGGATTCGCGAAGACGCCCGTTACATCATTACGGAGGAAGAAAAGAAAGCCTTCCGGCAACTGACCACCGACGATGAAAGGTACCAGTTCATCGAACAGTTCTGGTTGAGGCGGGATCCCAATCCCGATACGGTCGTGAACGAGGCCAGGGATGAACATTACCGGCGCATCGCCTATGCCAATGAGCGATTCTCGTCCGGGACCCCGGGGTGGTTGACGGATCGGGGGAGGATCTATATCACCTTCGGTCCTCCCGACGAAATCGAGTCCCATGCGGGCGGCGGCCGCTACGCCCGTCCCATTGACGAAGGCGGAGGAATCACCAGCACCTACCCCTTCGAAATCTGGCGCTACCGCCACCTGGAGGGGCCGGACCTGGGCAATGAAGTGCTGATCGAATTCGTCGACCCCACCATGACCGGCGAATACCGCCTGACCATGGATCCCAGCGAGAAGGATGCCTTGCTGTATGTGCCCAACGCCGGGCTGACCACCATGGAGAGCATGGGTATGGCCAGCAAGGCGGATCGTTTCACCGATCCGTCGGGGATGGCTCTGGGGGCCTCCCCCGGCGGCCGGAGCCGGCGGTACAATCAGTTCGAGCGCCTCTCCCAATACGCGGCCCTGCAACGCCCGCCCAAGGTCAAGTTTACCGACCTGGAGGCTGTCGTAAACACCAAGATCTCCTACAACCTGCTCCCCTTCAACTCCCGGACGGACTTTCTGAGGATCACCGAAGATACCGTGCTGACGCTCACCACCATCGAGCTGCTCCACAAGGATTTGACCTTCAAGGACCAGGAGGGCGTTCAGCGGGCTCAGGTCAACATCTTCGGCAGGGTGTCCACCATCACCGGCCGTGTGGTTCAGGTCTTCGAGGATGCGGTCGTCAAGGACGTTCCCGGCTCGCTGTTCAAGAAAACCCTTGGCGGAAAATCCCGCTATCAGCGTGCCGTGCCCTTGCGCTCCGGCCGCTACAAGCTGGAGTTGGTGCTCAAGGACCTGAACAGCGGCAACGTGGGAACGGAGTACGTCGGAATCGTGGTGCCCAAGTATCAGGATGACCGGCTGGCCACCAGCACTCTGATCCTGGCCGACCGCATCGAGAAGCTTCCCGACCGGCAGGTGGGGAGGGGCATGTTCGTGATCGGTGAAACCAAGGTCCATCCCAATGTGAGTGAGCAGTTCAATCGGGAACAGAGCCTTGGGATCTACTTCCAGGTTTACAACTTGACCCTGGATCAGGAAACGAAGCGGCCCTCGGCTGCCATAGAGTACCGTTTCAGAAGAGATAAAGAGGAAATCGCGCGATTACAGGAGGACCAGCAGGAGCTGGTGGGTGCTTCCCGGCAGATGACTTTGGCCAGGAAGGTATCGCTCAAGTCCCTGCAACCCGGCCACTACCACCTGGAGGTCAAGGTGACCGACAAGTTGTCGGACCGCTCGGTCGTCCAGGTCGGTCGCTTCGAGGTGCACTAAACCCGCATGTCTCACCGGGCCGCTGGAAACACTATGAAGGGCCTCTTGTGTTCAACCTTTTCGGACTGATGGTGGCGGCTTGCGGAAATGGACGGCGCTGGGGGCGCCCTGGCTTGTCCTTTTCCCCTCAGCGCGCACATGCTCGCTCGACCGTAGTGGCCGCTACGCTCTTCGCTCACGAGCACGCGCTGAGAGGGAAATGCCTGCGCCATGATCACGCCCCCCGGTGAGACATGCGGGTTTACCCCCCGGAGCGTCATGGGTTTGGAAGAATGAAAACGAGGAAACGCTCGATGCGAATCGGTCACACAACTGTCGTGCTACTCATTGCCCTGCTGGTTGGAGGGGCCCTGCACGCCCAGGCGGCGGCACAGGACGACCACGGGCACATCTCCGGTTTCGTCAAGGACTCGCGGGGAACGCCGCTTGGAGGCGTGCTGGTTACGGTTATGCAGGGAACCCTCAACCCGCGAGTGGTTCAGAGAGTCACCACCGACGGATTCGGTCAGTTCGAGATCGGAAACCTCTTGCCCGGTTCCTACGCTCTCAGCGTCAGCCTGGCCAGCTACCTGCCGATTTTGAAGTCGGGCATCGAGGTGGTGGCCGGCAAGATGGAGCGCCTGAACCTCAGCTTGCAGAATCTCTATCTCCAGACCCTGTCCCCGGGGGCGCCGGGCGATCGTTCCTCCGCCCCGCAAGAGGACATCGGTTCGGTGTTGAGAATGGCTTCTTCCACCCGGCCGATTTTGCGATTCCAGGGGACCGGCCAGCGTGCCGACCTGGAGCTCGATCTGGAATCGCCCCGAGCGTCGGCTCAGGCCGACCAGGGATGGCACGGATCGGTTCACGTCTACTCCACCGCCTATTCCGCCGATCCGGACCTGCTGGACCTGGGTGGCGCCTTTACCGAGTTCGTCTTCGTGAAGGACCTCAATTCGAACTCCCAGTGGTTGATGGCCGGAACGGTATCCGAGAGCGGCTACACCGAGTTGGACTCGTTGATCCGGTGGAAGAACCTGAAGGGGCATAATCCGTCGTTGCGGGTGAGCCTGGGCAGCTTCCCCTATTTGGACCGGCAGGTTCCATCCGAAAAGGGGCACCTGCAGCGGCTCAATCTCTTCAACCTGGACTTCCAGGACGAGGTGGCTATTTCCGAGGTCATCTCGGCGATTTACGGGGTGGAGCTCCAGGCTACCGATCCCTCGGTGAAGGCTCGACGGGTACGGCCGCGCTGGGGATTGAGAATGAGGCCCCATTCCGGCTACCAGGTGGCGTTCGTTCGCACCAAGTCCATGCCGCGGCACTATCGCACGGCTCCATCCCAATCCGGAGAGGAGCTTTCCTTTTCATCTCCCTTCCTGCATCCGTTCGGGAGCAAGATGCGTTTGGGCCAAACCGAAGCCACCCACACGGAAATGACGGTTGACCATGAGTTCGGCAACGAAACTCAATTGGCCGTGGGTGTCTATTCGGATCGATTTTCGCCGGGCAGGGCCTGGGCGGCGACCGGCTCGCGCAGAATCGTCCCGGCTTCCTCCAAGGGCGTTCGCGTCGCCTATGGGCGTCGGCTGGGTCACGGCGTGCGCTCGGACCTGGGATATACCTTTGGAGGAGGGACGCAGTGGGGCCACGGAGCATTCGGCCTGACGCCGAGGAACTACCACGTGATGGTGGCCCGGCTGAAAGCTCAGGCGAATTCCTCCGGGACACGAGTGGCCGCGACCTATCGATATGTCTCGGGCGTTTCGCTCACCGTCATCGATCCCTATCAGGAGTACTTCGAGAGTTCCGCTCCCGGCTTGAGTCTCATGGTGACTCAGTCCATACCCTACGTGGGACGGTTTATTCCGGGCGAACTGGAAGCCCAGCTCGATGTCCACAATCTCTTCGATCAGCACCGGTTCGATTTGACGGACGCTGCCGGTGAGCCCAGACACTCCGAATTCCTCCAAACCCCCCGGTCGTTGCGGGGTGGCATCCGACTCAAGTTCTGAACGGGCTGCCCCCGGTTTTGTCCTAGAGCAAGGCAATGGTTGCCAATTTCGGCTTCAAGACGACTCTGATCGTTCTTCTCACCGCGTGCCTGGCGGTGATCGGCATCCAGAATAGCCGGCAGAAGCGGCAGCATGTCACGCCGGATGACGGGAGCGGGTGGATCAGGACCACTCGCGGCGTGGAAGCCTTCATCGTGGAGGACGGAGGGGCCGCGGACAAGGCCGGCATTCGCAAGGGTGACCTGTTGGTGGCCATCAACGACAGGCCGATCACCCGAGCCACGCAGGTTTCGGAGGAGCTGGACCAACTGGGAGTGTGGTCGAAAGTGCAATACTCCCTGACACGCTCCGGGGCCGGCTACGTCACCACCCTGGTGATCACACCCCAGCCTGCCAATCTGCGCTTGAAAGGGTTTCTGGAGTCGGTTGGCTTCCTTTATCTTCTCATCGGCGTCTTTATTTTTCTGCGGAGATGGCAAGCCAAGGGGGCTTTGCACTTCTACACCATCTGTTTGGCCTCTTTCGGCGTCTTTGCCTTTTCCTACACCGGAGAGCTGAACGTTTTCGATTGGGGGGTCTATTGGCTGGACGCCGTTTGCCTGCTGTTTTTGCCGCCGCTGTTTCTCCACTTCTGTCTGAGTTTCCCTCACCCCAAGTCGTTCCTGGAACGTTACACCCCTCTCAAGGTTGTCCTCTACCTGCCGGCCCTGCTGCTGCTTGGGATTCAGGTGTTGTTCGTTTTCAACCTGTTGCTGGTCGAGGCGCCGCTGAGAACACGGATTCTGCTGGATCAGCTACACATGCTCCACTTTGCCGGTCTGTTCGTCCTGGGGATGTTGGCTCTGGCCCACACCTACTGGGCCAGCACCAACCAGATCCTGAGGCAGCAGATGAAGTGGATCGTGATGGGAACCGTCGTCGGAACCCTGCCCTTCTTCCTGGTCTATGCCGTTCCCTACTGGATGGGAGTCGTTCCCACGGTCTGGATGGAGATCACGGTGCTGCCGCTGGTGCTGATCCCGTTGACCTTCGGGTACGCCATCATCAAGTTCCGCCTCATGGATGTGGACATCATCTTCAAGAAGGGGATGGCATCGACGCTGGCCTCGTTGGCCAACGTGGGTTTCTATCTGGGGCTGCTGGCCATCGTCAGTCAGGTGTTCCACGCGGCTGGAGCCCAGTCCATCAATTGGTACGCCATGGTCTCGGTGGTTGTGGCCGGATTCGCCTTTGTCCCCTTGCGCAACTGGATTCAGTCCAAGGTGGACCAGTACTTCTACCGGGACCGGTACGACTACCGGCAGACCCTGATCGAGTTCGGGAAGAAGCTCGGCTCGGAGGTGAACGTCTCCCGGCTGCTGGAGTCGGTGACCGAAAAGATCAGCACGACTCTTTCGGTGCACAAGGTGGCCATTTTTCTGGGGGAGGAGGGCCACTCCCAGCAGTTCCGCTTGGCCAAGTCGGTAGGTCTGCCGCGAGAGCCCCACGGGTTGGACCTGGGCTATCTGCATCCCCGGAATCCCTCCCTGGCCAAGGGCTTTCTGTTCTACGAGGACCTCAGGAGTCTCATGGGGGAGAGGCCGGAACATCGTGAAGCTCTGGAACAACTCGGGCTGCACTACTACCTTCCCTGTGTCGCCAAGGGGGAAACCATTGCCTACCTGGGACTGGGGCGGACCCATCGAGGCGACTTGCTCACCAGCGAGGACGTGGAACTTCTTCAAACCATCGCCGGATATGTGGCCATCGCTCTGGAGAATTCCCGGCTCTACTCCTCGGTACACCAGAAGGCGGAGGAGCTCCGGCAGCTCAAGGAATACAGTGAGAGCATCGTCGAATCCATCAGCGTCGGGGTGGTGGTCGTGGATCTGGAGGAACGGATTGAGAGTTGGAATCCTCAAATGGAGTCCCTGATGGGGGTCCCCAAGGATCATGTCATCGGCAAGGGGGTTTCCGAGGTGCTTCCCGAAAACCTGGTCCGGGAGATGCGGATGCGAATGGGGCCCGACCCTGCGGGACATTCCGAGGTCTTTCGGCTCTACAAGTGCCGACTCAAGTTTGGCGGGGACCTGCGCGTGGTGGACGCCACCGTCACCCCTCTCATGGACAAGGATCGTGGAGTCACCGGTCGGATCATCATTCTGGACGACAACACCGAGCGGGTCCAGATGGAAGATCAACTGGCGCAGTCCGAGAAATTGACCTCGATCGGGCTATTGGCTGCCGGGGTGGCCCACGAGGTCAATACCCCGCTGGCGGTGATCTCCACCTACAGCCAGGTGCTGGGCAAGCAGTTGAGCGAGGACGATCCCAAGGCGAAAATGATGGGGAAGATCGTGGCGCAGTCCAAACGCGCCTCCGAGATTGCCAACCGCCTGCTCAACTTCTCCCGGACCGAGGGAACAGCCTTTCGGGAGTTGGAGGTCAACGGCGTTATTTCCGAGACGCTGTCCCTGTTGGATCACCAACTCAAGGCAGCTAAGATCCGTCTGAGGACGGAGCTGGGCTCCACCACCGTCCGGGTCCACGGCAACCCCGGAAAGCTGCAGCAGGTCTTTCTCAATCTGTTTATCAATGCCAAGGACGCCATGCCCGGCGGAGGAGAATTGCTGGTCAGGACATCCACACCGGATTCCGTATTCCGGATCGAGATTGAGGATACCGGAAATGGAATCCCCGAGGAGCACCTGCCGAAGATCTACGACCCCTTCTTTACCACCAAGGAAATGGGCCGGGGCACCGGATTGGGGCTTTCGGTGACCTACGGGATCGTTCAGGAGCACTCGGGAAACATCATGGTGGATTCCAAGCCGGGTCAGGGCACACGGTTCATCGTGGAGTTTCCTGCCGCCAGGAAGGTGGCCAATGTCTGAGCACGCCGGATCCATTCTGGTGGTCGACGACGAACCTGCGATTCGCGAGAGTCTCGAGTTTCTGCTGTCCGAAGCCAACTACAAGGTGGCCTTGGCCGAGGGGGGTCTGGACGGCTTGAAGAAGCTGGAGTCCGACCTCTTCGATCTGGTGCTCCTGGACGTGATGATGCCCGACAAGAACGGGTTGGAAGTCCTGGAGGAGATCGGGCGTTCCTCACCGGAAACCGCCGTCATCATGATCACCGCTTTCGGCACCATTGAAAATGCGGTGCGAGCCATCAAGTCCGGAGCGGTGGACTATGTCACCAAGCCCTGGAATAACGAGAAGCTCCTGTTGGATATCCGAAACGGAATTCAACAGCGCAAGCTCCAGTATGAGAACCGGGAGCTGAAGCGCGCTCTCAAGCAGCAGTCGGGTTTCGCCAACATGGTTGGCAAGAGCGAGCAGATGCTGAAGGTGTTCGACCTGGTTACCCAGGTGGCTCAGAGCCGGAGCACGGTGTTGATTCAAGGGGAGAGCGGCACCGGGAAAGAGCTTGTCGCCAAGGCGATTCATGCCAACAGCAGCCGCTCCAGGAAGGCCTTTGTGACCGTCAACAGCGGCAGTCTTCCCGCGGACCTGCTGGAGAGCACGCTCTTCGGGCACCTCAAGGGCGCCTTTACCAGCGCTGTGGCTTCCAAGAAGGGACTGTTCGAGGTGGCGGACCAGGGGTCGATCTTCTTTGACGAGATCGGATCGGTAGGGCTGGAGACTCAAGCCAAGCTGCTCAGGGTGATTCAGGAGAAGGAGTTCATGCGTCTGGGTGGCGTGGACACCATCAAGGTGGACGCGCGTATCATTGCCGCGACCAACGTGGACTTGAAGGCATTGGTGGAACAGGGAACCTTCAGGGAAGATCTGTTCTACCGCCTGAATGTGATTTCCGTTCAACTGCCTCCGCTCCGGGAACGCAAGGAGGACATTCCGCTGCTGGTCGATCACTTTTTGAAGAAGTTCAGCCAGGAGAACAACAAGACCTTTGGGCCGGTTTCTCCCGAGATCATGAGGCTCCTGGTGCGATACGACTGGCCGGGAAACGTGAGGGAGCTGGAGAATGTCGTCGAGCGGGCGGTCGTATTGAGCACATCGGGCGATCTGTCCCGGGAGTTGATATCCCTTGAGGTCAAGCCGACCCCAACGATTCCCAAGACCAACGGCATGCCTGCCATGGACGGCAAGCCGCTCTGCGATATCCTGGACACCTTCGAGAGAGACGTGATCCTGCAGATGCTGGAGAGTGTCAATTGGAGTCAGACCGAAGCGGCCGAGCGGTTCGGATTGCCCCTCTCCACGCTCAACTCCAAGGTCAAGCGCCTGGGAATTGACGCCAAGCGCAGGCGCTTGCGACAGTAGCCCCCGCCATTCTTGCCTTGCCGCCGGCCCGCCAATCGTGTTCGAGTGCCCATGAAACGCCTGATTCCCCCGTTTCCGCGGAGAGGACCTGTCTTGTGGATTGCCCGGGCCCTGAGCCTGTCGATGGCGTTCGGGATGGTTGCGCTTCCCGCAGCCGCTGATTGGCTCGTCGGGCTGAGCTACTACCAACAGGGGAAATATCGTCGAGCCGTGGAGGTGCTTCTGGCCGAGGTCAGGGAGAATCGCCAGGATGCCCTGGTCCTTCGAATTCTGGGTCTCAGCTACTACCAATTGCGGGACTACGATCAGGCGGAGACCTATCTGAAGAGCGCTCTGGAACTGAAGCCCGACTTCGAGGCGGAGATGGGGCTGGCCCGGGTTCAAGCGGGGCGGGGCAACTACGAAAACGCCCTGCAGTCGCTCGACAAGGGGCAGGCGTTGATTCAAACCGACCGGCACAGGTTCCAGTATCACTTTTCTCGGGGTTCGATTCTGCTGCGGCAGGGCCATGCTGACTTGGCCCACCGGGAATTCAAGAGGGCCGAGCCCTTGGCGGGCAAGCAGCCCGCCTTCTTTGCCCAAATGGGCAGCCTGGAGTACAGCCGGGGCCGTATTCCGGAAGCCCTGGCGGCATTGGAACGCTCCCTGGAGCTCAACCGCAGCCAACCGCAAGTCCTGGTGTCCCTGGGCGAAGTCTGCTTGCGGCTCTCGGCAAGTGAAGGAGGAACGGCAAACCATTTCGACAGGGCCGTGGCTCTGGCGGCGGAAGCTCTGGCCCTGAGTCCGGACAGCCTGGCGGCACACCACCTGGCGGGCAGGGCTCACTTGGGCTTGAGGGAATTCCCCAATGCCGAGAGACACTTTCGCAAGGTCATTGCTATTGACAGGGAACATCCGGGGATCTTCTACAGCTTGGGGCAGGCTCTCATTGGATTGCACCGATACCCGGAAGGAAGCGTGGCCCTGGAAGACGCCGTTGAAGAAGATCCCGGCAATCCGGAAATCTACTATGCCTTGGGGTTTTGTCGGGAAAAAACGGGAGATTTCCGGCAAGCCCTGGACTCCTACCGGCGAGCCCACCATTTGCGTCCCGACCCGGAGTTCAAGGCCGCCGCCGTGCGGGCCGGCAAGCTCCTGGATTCCACCCGGTGAGTCCGGGGAAGAAATAGCCACCAAGGAACAGCAAGGCCCATGAAAGGGCACGAAAAGATTGTTTGCCGATCGTCGATCGGGATGTAACCAGGCACCCGCCGAGAAAAGCGGGCCGGAGGAATTGCCTTGACCAAGTCATCCGTTCTGGAACAGTTGACCCTTAAAGCTGCCGGGTCCGGGAAGCATATCGTGCTGCCGGAAGGAACCGACGAGCGCACTCTGACGGCAGCCGCCAGGATTCAGGACCAGGGGTTGATGCGGCTGACTCTCGTGGGGGACCCCGGCGTCATCGCGGAAAAGGGCAAGGCTCTGGGACTGAACCTGGAATCGGTCGGGGTCATCGACCCCAGGAGCTCGGACAGGTTGAACCACTACGCCGAGCTCTACCATGACAGCATGAAGTCCAAGGGCGTCACCCGGCAGGAGGCGGCCCGACAACTGGAACATCCCCTCTATTTCGGAAACGCCATGGTGGGTTGGGGCGATGCCGACGGCTCGGTGGCAGGGGCAAGCCATACCACGGCCGAGACGGTCCGGGCGGCCTTGCGGTGCATCGGGTTGCAGGACGGTTGTTCCCTGGTCTCCAGCTTCTTTCTGATGCTGCTGCCGGGAGGTCCCGGCCGGGAAGAGAAGCCCCTGATCTTTGCCGACTGCGCCGTGGTGCCCAATCCGGATGCTTCCCAGTTGGCGGATATCGCCACGGCGACAGCCCACAACGCCCGGGCGCTGCTGGGGGTGGAACCCAGGGTGGCCATGCTCTCATTCTCCAGCAAGGGAAGCGCCAGCCACCCTCTGGTGGACAAGGTGGTGGAGGCGACCCTCACCGCCCGAGAGCGTTATCCCGGCTTGCAGTTGGACGGTGAACTGCAGGTGGATACGGCCCTGATTGCGGAGATCGGTAGTCGGAAGGCACCGGAAAGCCCGGTAGCCGGGCGGGCCAACACCCTCATCTTCCCGGACCTGCAGGCGGGCAACATCGCCTACAAGCTGGTGGAGCGACTTGCCGGCGCGCAAGCCGTCGGACCGGTGCTGCAGGGGTTGAAAAAACCTGCCAATGATCTGTCCAGGGGCTGCACGGCTCAGGACATTGTCAATACCGCAGTGGTTACCGCGGTGCAGGCGGGATCCCCGCCCCCGTCACCGGGTAGGTGACGGGAACGGTTTTGTCTTCGTCAGCGCGACTCGGCGTCTCTTCGCTGCTTTTTTCGGCTCCGCTTGCGAGCCAAGGCTTGCTTGACTCGTTTCTTTTCGCCCGGCTTCAGATAAAAGGAGTGCCGCTTTACTTCTTTGATGATGTCTTCGGTCTGGACCTTGCGCTTGAAGCGCCGCAAGGCGTTTTCCAGGCTTTCGCCCTCTTGAACCCTGACTTCCGCCACTCTGTTTCACCCCCCTTGGGTGCGTCGATAACTGCAGGATGGTAGGTAAATCCCCGACTGCCTGTCAAGGGGTAACCACTCTTCGAGTGGATAGTGAAGAGTGGCGAGTGGAGAGCGGAGAGTGGAAAATGACCTGGCAAGTCGGCGCATGCCCCCCTGAGGTGCAAGAGTGATTGGAAGAGGCGTCCCCCGGGAACGCGGGCGTCCCGCCCGCATGCACTCCCGTTGCGTTCCGCTCAGTTTCCCTGCGATACGGCACCCTGCCAAGCTGCCGGCGGGAACGGCATGGGCTCAGCCGAAGCAGAGTCCTCGAGCCGTTGCCGGTCGAGTTGGGTGGAGCAGATGGCCGAGGCTATGCCAAGATGTGTGCGGGCGGGACGCCCGCGTTCCCGGGGGGCTTCATCCAGAACGGGGGCCGGACTGATTTGAAGGACTGCGTCGAGACAACAAGGTGCTTAACGTGTCGATCAAATAACTCTCCACTCTTCACTCTCCACTAACCTCTGCCTTTTACCGCCTCATCAGCACCACCGGCGCTTGGTCGGCCGCAATCATCTCGTCGAAGAACTCCTTCACCGATGCATAGTCCTCGGGAGGAACAACGGCATTGTCGAGCTCGAGATGGCGCTTGAAGAGGAGCTTGCCGGCTTCGACCCGCCAGTCAGCCCGGTAGCGTCCGAACGGCGTGGTGAGCGTTACGGGCTCGGGCATTTCATCTATCGTAAATCCCGGGGGAAGATCCACCTCCACGGTTTCCTGGTAGCTGTCGGCCTCCAGAACCACGGCGTACTTGCGCTCGGTTTGGTTGAGATAGGTGAAGCCTCGTTGGAGAACCACGGCCGGCTTGAAGATCAGGAGATATTGACCCACCGTCCTCCCATAGGCGACCGCTGTGAAATCGACGTCCAGGAAGAAACCACCTCGGTCGCGTTCGCCGGCTTCGATCCTGGATACGGCGGCGCCCGGAGCGCCGCGGGAGATCCAACGTTCGATGACCCTGCGGTAGTCCCTGCCCGCCAGCCTTCTGTGAAGGCGCCGATTCCTGCTGGCGGAGCTTCCCTCGAGGCGTTCTCGAATCTGACAGCCGATGGAGCCGTCGTGAGCCAGGCTCATGGTGACATGGCGTTTGAGGAGATTGGCCTGGGGAGTGGCCGCCGGTGCCCGCAGCAGCTCACCGCCGCTCGACTTGACCAGCAGCGCCAGGCTGTCCTGCTGGTGGTCGGGAAGGTAGCCCAATGGCGTGTAGCGGTCGGTCGGGTCGAAAAGCAGGAATTGCCCCAGGCGGCCGGTAGAGGCCATCGCGGGTGCTTTCAGCTCTCCTGAAAACTTCACGGCGATGATGACGTGGTTGAACTGTCGAGGGGACGGCCAGTCGGGCTGCACATAGCGGCGATTACCGGAAAAGATCACAACCGGAAAGGACTCGATGCCCACCGCCGCCAACAGGGAGCGCATGAGGTTGACCTTGTCCTTGCAGTCTCCATAGGCGTTTTGAAGTGTCTCCCCTGCAGGACTGGGCTGGTATCCCCCGCCCCGCCCCACTCCCAATTGGATGGAGGCGTACTTGATGCGCTGGGAGAAATCGGCGATGGCCTCGATTTTCTCAAGCTGGCTTTCCTTTCCCGCGGTCAGCGCTTGTGCCTTGGCGATGACGGCTTTGTCGGGCCTGGCCCGAGGGTCGGCAAGGGAAGCAAGCCAGGCCGAAACCTGGCTCCATTCGCGGAAGGTCGGTCCGGCGGCCTTGACCTGAGGCGGAGGAAAGTAGCCGACGTTGACCCGGGGCACGATCGACCTCAGCCCGGGCCGGGCGGGTTCGTCCGATACCGGTGGCAGGCGTTCCAGTTGCCAGGTGTAGGAGGAGTTGTTGACCAGGGGTTCAATGGACGGGTGGTTGTCCGTGACCGACTCGGCGGTCCAGCCCGAAGGCAGCTCCAGGCGGAAACGGGAGAGCAGGGCCGGCAGATCGTCCTGAAAGCTGAAGCTGAACTGGGTAAATAGGGACCGGTCTTCCAAGACCGATTCATAGCCGAACACTGAACCCCTATCGGCGTCAGCCATGCCGCGGATGGACGATTCCCGCGACTCGTCATAGACATGGTAGACATCATCTTCCACCAACGAGACATCGATGATGTCCTTCTTGCGATAGGTCTTTGAAGCCCCGGAGGGGTAGAGCGTCCAGGCCCGCAGCCGACGGACCTTGCCGCTGTCGCTGCGATAGATCACAGCCCCGCGAGCTTCCCTGCGGCCTTCCCGGGTCAGGACCTTGACGGCTTTCCTCACCGAGGTGGTGACCTTGCCGTCCGGCTCCACGGTCACTGTCATTTCGTTGAGAAGAACGACTGCTCCCACGTCGCTGTCGTATTCGGGGATTCGGCTGGAAGCCAGCTCGGTGAGCCAGGAAGGGGGCCTTTCGGCCGCCAGGCAGGGGGAGCAGAGACCGATCAGGACCAGGGCTGCCGCCCCTGGTTGGACCCGCCACCGGTCAATCCGCCGCCGGCTTGCGGGTGAGTGTGAGCACATGGTTGTCTTGCCGGTGGATGTAATCGAAGGTTCGCTTGATTTGAGGATAGGCGTCGGAGCGGAACAGTATCGTCCCGTTGTCTCCGAAGCGCAAGCTGCGCCTGTAGGTCAGACCGTTACCGTCGCTTGGCTCCAGGATGGCCTCGTATTTTCCCACGCCTCTCATGGTGAACGGTCCGGGTGAGGAGACTCTCTCGAGACGGTAGGTCTGCGGCAGCTCGATGGTGATCTCGTCCGACTCAGTCCAGGGGTAACGGAAGTAGATATCGTACCGGCGCTGGCTGGTTTCAAACTCCGCGGGCACGTTCATTTGGAAATAGGCCGGCTGCAGCAGCAGACGCCTGCCGACCCCTTGGGCATAACCCGGCGCCCGAATCTTGTAGCGCACCGTGAAGGGGTCTCGGATGGCTTTGGCGTTCAGGATCTCTACCTCGGTCACTTCAGCGGTATTCAACCGTTCCTGCACCTCCTCTGAAATGGCCCTCTGCTGCTCCTCCGGGGTTAGGGCGTCATACAGGTTCTTGCGGGACACGCCCATATGGCCGTGGAAGATCATCTCCACCGTTCCTTCCAGCGTTCCGTCCTCGTGCAGCTTGAAACTCGCTTTGCGGTGAACCCGGCTTCTCTCGGGACCGGAAGTGGGAGTCTTCTGGAAAAAGGGTTGTTTCCGGTGGAGGATCAGCGATT
>JAPPDF010000022.1 GCA_028875575.1 Acidobacteriota bacterium | reverse complement strand
CCCTTCAGCGCGTGCTCGCGACCGAAGAGCGTAGCGGTCACTACGGTCGAGGGAGCCTGTGCGCGCTGAAGGGAAAAGGACACGCTAGGGCATGCCCAGCGCCGCCTGTTACCTGCAAGCCCTTACCATGGAGCCAATCAAGGTACTGAAAGATAAACTCCCTTTCGTCATGGTACCTGCGACCTGGTGAGAAATGCGGGCTAGTGCCTGCTAATGGGAGCCGTGGGCTCCGGGGACGCCGGCCATTGTGTCCGGCCGGGACCCGGTGACCGGTGGGGGATGGCGGGGCAGGCCGCCGTTTTCCGGCAGGCTGATCTGAACCAGCGGGCCGAACGAGAGCACGTCCATGGGACAGGCCGTCACGCAGATGCCGCAGCCGATGCAAGAGGTCTCGTGGTTGTCGATGGTCTCCTGCTTC
The DNA here is from genome assembly GCA_028875575.1 of Acidobacteriota bacterium. Taxonomy (NCBI): domain Bacteria; kingdom Pseudomonadati; phylum Acidobacteriota; species Acidobacteriota bacterium. Next base: position 8,224 of record JAPPDF010000022.1, on the reverse strand, counting down.
AAAGCGAATGACATCACGTCGATGCCGACCTGACAGTTGCGCGAGCATTCGTTGCAGCCGATGCACTTGTCGTTGGACTTGATCCTGAACCGGCTCCAGCGCAGCCGGGTAAAGAATTTGGACTGGATCTGCATCAGCTTGGCCAGCGGGCACCAGTAGCGGCACCAGACCTTGCCGCCCAGGAAGGGATAGAGGGTCACGGGCAGGATGCCCACCAGCCAGACGTCGGCGTAGAGCCGGTAGAGGTGAATGCTCAGATCGGCCTCAGCCGCCAGCACGCCGTAGGCGTCCTTGATCAGGACGAGCACGGTCACGGCCACGGCCGCGATCAGCACGGCCGTATTCATCCACTCCCAGCGAATGGAGGCCTTGCCCTTGGGCGCCAGGTGGCGCCAGCGATCGCCAAAGGTCTCGGCCAGCCCCCCGCACCCGCAGATCCAGGAGCAGTAGCGCTTGCCCTGGAAGAGCACGAGGATCGGAATCAGCACAAAGGTCAGGAGAACTCCCCAGACCACCCAGATCTGGTGGGGATCGTAGAAGAAGGTGTAGAAGAACAGGGGCCAGGCGTAGACGATGCCGTAGCTGCGCCAGGCCTGATCGGCAAAGGTCGGATCGGAAGCCAACTGCGTTCCGATCCATTGGTGTTTCACCGCCGATTGAAACAGGAACTCGGGGACGAGGAAGAAGAAGATCCACTGGAAACTCAGCAGAGAGATATAACGCCAGATCTGAAACTTGTCCTTGCGGTCCAGTCCCCAGCGCTTCACGGCCTCGAGCCCAAAGACAGTCATCAGCAGGGTGTAGAGGACGGTGTACCAGAAGGCCCAGGGTCGATCGGCCAGGGAGAGGAAGCGATACCCCCAATCCCTGTAGGGCCAGAACTCCTCGCCGGTGCCCAGCTTGGCGCCATAAATCGTGTACCAGACAAAAAAGGAGAGTCCCAGCCAGGCGAAGCGATCTCGCTGAACTCCATGCTTGATCAGCAGGCCCAGGCTCAGGGCCCAGGCCAGGATTCCACCCCAGGACGGGATCAGCGAAAGATCGAGACCCGCCAGGCGAGCCTGCCCGCCCTGGTGGGCGCCGAATATCCAGGCGCCGGCCAGACCCAACAGCGTCAAGCCCGCCGCCCGAAGCAGGCTCCCCTCCCATTCGTTTTCCATTCTCAATCCCAGGGACTTCAGGAAGCGCCGCGGCACGTCGGCCCCGATCAGGACGAAGGCATGGTCATAGGGGATCTTGCGTTCTCGCCGTGAACCGTTCTCCTCAATAGTAAGACTGGCTTCCTCCTCCCCGAATTCAGTCACGTTGGAGTTGAGCAGGAGCTCCACCCGGTCTTCCTGAACCGCCTGTGCGAGCTGCCGTTCATTGTCCTTGAAGATGCGGCTGAAGGTATCACCGCGATAGGAAAGAAGAACCCGGTTCTCCCGGCTCAGCGTGAGCGCCGCCTCCACGGCGCTGTTGCCGCCCCCCACCACCAGAAGGTTCTCGTTCTTGTATTTCCTGGGCGAATAGAGCCGGTGGTAGACGGGCTCGCGATCTTCCCCGGGGACCTTGAGCTTGCGTGGATTTCCCCGTTGCCCGGTGGCCAGCACCACCCGCTTGGCCCGATAGTTTGCCTTGGGGGTAGACACCTCGAAGACGCCGGCCTTCTTCCGGCAGCCGGTCACCGGTTCACGGGTGTGGAGGTTCACTTGGTTGTCGGTAATGATCTGGTTCCAGCGGTGCACCAGGTCTTCCTTGGTGGCCCCGTCAAGCCAAAGCTTGCCTTTGGGGGGGTGGCTGTCCGGTTCCGCGTAGACCCATTTGCCCTCGGGGAAGTTCTCGATGGTATTGGCGATCTGTTCCTTTTCCAGCAGGAGGTAACGCATGCCGCGCTCGTCTGCCTGCAGGGCCGCGTTGAGCCCGGCAGCGCCCGCGCCTACGATCAGCAGGTCCAGCAGTTCGGGGTCGTCGCCCCCGACCGCACCCGGCAGGGAGGCGATGTGCTCCACCACCTCGTAGCCCTGGGCCATGGCAGACTTGATGACGGGGGCGCCGGCCAGATCGCCGATAACGAAGAAGCCCGAAATGTTGCTCTGGTTGTGCTTGCCCAGGAGAGGGCGTTCATTGGGCCCGCTTCCCGAGTGGAGCACCGAGACCAGTCTCTGCTTGATTCTGTTGGCGAAAGGGATCAGTGCCATCGGAGTGAATCACCTCCAGACTCGTTCTTCGGTCTGCTCAGGCTCGCGTCACCTCGGACTGTTGCGAGGGGGTCAGTTCCTTCCCGCACCGCAGGCACCGCCGGGCGGTGGGGTGGTTGACCTCCCCGCAAGCGGGACAGGGCACAGGGGCTACGGTTTCCGGAACCTTGACCAGTCCACTGGGCACCTGGCCGTGACCCTGTCCGGCCGGACGGGAGATGACGTAGAGAAGACCCGGCAGATTCAGAAAGAAGCCGATAAAGAAGGGCGCCAGCGGGGGCAGGCCCATAGACAGGGCGCGGTAGCCGCTCAGACCTCCGCATATCAGGGAGGACAGAACCAGCAGTCCGAACACAAACCAACCCCGACTGATTCCTCCCTGGGCCGTGCCCGGCGGTGCCGACATATCCTCCTGAAACAGGGCGCCCCTGGGCTGTTGGCTGTAGAAGCCCCGTTCCAGATTTTTCAGGAACGTCTCGACGTGGGCCTGGCGGAGGGGAGTCCGGCGCCCTCGCACGATCAAGGCCACATCGTCGGAAGTCAGTTCCGCCCCGCAAACCGTGCATAATTCCGAGCTTTTGGCGGGCACCCGGGAGTAGGTCTGCCCGCCGACTCGACCGACTCCTCCGAAAAGCACAAGAAACATCAGCAATGCTGTTCCCCGAAAGACGACGGCCAATCGCAGCGGCTTCTCGTACATGGAAACAAACCTCAATGAATAGCTTGCACTCCAGTACCGGGGAAATCAACCCATCCCGGCAGGCCAACCTCTTTGATAGGACCTGTGAGTCGCCGCGATGCCCCGTCCGGTGAGGGATTCGGGCGTTTCGGTCGCACCCGTCCCCGCACGGGCGGGCGGAACATTCAGAGAACAGACAGCCGATCGTTGTCGCTTGGGATCGTCTGGGTAATGAGGACGAACCACGAGTGAACACGAATCAAAACGAATAACCCGGATGTCACAATATCGTCAGGACGGGACGCTGCTGCACGAGCGGCTGATTCCGGCGATGATCACGTACGAATTGCGGGTTTCCGAGAATACAAGCCAGCCGTCTCCACAAAAAATCCTGTGCGTCCTGTGCATCGATGTGAATCAAATCATTCTTTACCCGAACCCGGAGTCGTTTCAGGTACGCACAACTTGTCGATCACACAACTATCCACTCACCTGGAATGTGCCTGTTTCGCCGTTCATGAGCCGCCCCGTGGTATGGGACGGGGGTCTCATTAGGAGCGAGACAGGGGTGTTTCAGGTCAGGTGGACGCCAACCCCATGTCCAGGGTCCGGTTGAGCCGTCTCAAGCCTTCCTCCACCGGGGCGCTCAAGTGGACCCTCAAGGCTCTGCGCCTCCGTTGGGAGAGCACCTGAAAATCCCCCCTGGCCTGGGCGTCCTTTACGGCTCCGAAGGTGTATTTCCGGCCGGGCACCGGCAAATCCTGCGTGTCCTCTCCGGTGACCTGCAGAAAGACTCCGCTGTCGGGGCCGCCCTTGTAGGCCTGGCCGGTCGAGTGCAGAAAGCGCGGGCCGAAACCCAGACAGGTGGCGACACCGAACCGGTCCCGAACCTGGTGCCTCAAACTCTGAAGAAGACTCTGGTTCTGGGGACTCATCTCGAGATAGGCCAGGATCGCGAAATAGTCTCCGCGGGTGAGTTGCCCCAGGTGGGCCTGTAAAATGGATGCCAGGGTGGGATCGGCCCCCACGGCCCGGGACAGCGAGCTGCAGTTCTCCTCGTCGGCAAGCAGGGAAATCCCGCCCTGGCTGAAGAAGGCGGTTTCCCGAGGGAATGAGCCCTCCCGTTCGTAGCGCTGGGTCAAGTCCCTGGTTGCAATCTTGCTGGCCTCGACATCGGGCTGATTGAAGGGATCGATCTCCAGGAGCGATCCGGCCACTGCCGTCGCCATCTCCCATCGAAAGACTTCCCGGCCGAGGTCGTAGCGGTCGGCCATGGAGATCTGAACGACGGGATGCCCGCTCTGCTTCAGATCCCTGACGGCCTGCTCCTGTTTTGGGTCCCGGCCGGAGTCCAACCGAATGTGAAGGAAGAACCGGTCCTCTCCGTAGACGGCGGGAGGCCCCACCGACTCGCCGTCGACGGGAATGAGGCCCTTTCCATCCTTACCGGTCGACTCGGCCAGCAACTGCTCCAGCCAGGCGCCCAATGTCGAGATTTCCGGCGCGGTGATCAGAGTGAACTTGTCCCTGCCTGACTTGGCCAGGGTGCCCAGAATGGCTCCCAGGACCACCCCGGGATTCCGGTGTGCGGGAACCTGAGGCTTGCAGGCTTGAGCCATGGAGCGGGCTCGAAAGATGAACCCGGCTGCATCCAGTCCCATCAAGGCTGCCGGCACTCTGCCGAAGTTCGACAGCGCCGAGTAGCGGCCCCCGACGGCCGGCTCTCCAAAAAAGATGGATCGGAAGCCCTCCCTTTCGGCAGCTTTCTGCAGCCTGGAATCGGGGTCGGTGATGGCAATAAAGCGCCTTCCCGCTTCGGATTCACCCGGGACCTGTTTCACCCGCTCCAAGAAGTACTGTTTCAGAATGTTGGGTTCCAGGGTGCTGCCGGACTTGCTGGAAACGATGAAGAGGGTTCGTGACAGGTCGATTCGGGATTCGAAACGCAGGATTTGCGCGGGGTCGGTGGAGTCGAGGACGTGAAGTTCCGGGTATCCCTGCTGCTTGCCGAAAGTTGCTGCCAGGACTTCGGGAAAGAGGCTGGAGCCTCCCATTCCCAGCAGCAACAGGTGGGACAATCCCTCCCGGCGAATCTCCCCGACGAGCTGCTCCAGGCGCGGACTGCGGTCGGGGCCCTCCGTCAGGGACAGCCAGCCCAGCCAGCGATTCTCATCGGCCCCTGTCCAGAGCGAGGGGTCTCCGGACCACAGGCGAGCGGTATTGTTTCCCCTGTCCCAGTTCTCAAGTGCCGCCGACACGGCATGGGACAGCTTCGGGTTCAGGAAATGGGTTTGAGAATTCAACGAAGGGGCACGCATTCCAGGGGTGACGCCGTCTCGGCAGGCACGGGGGAAGTTCTTCAGCGGTAGCGGGTTTCCAGCGCCGCCACTTTTCCCAGGCGCCGCAGGTGGCGCTCCTCTCCCGTGAACCTGGCGCCCAGGAAAGACAGGACCACTTCTCGAGCCAGCTCGATGCCCACGATGCGAGCCCCCAGGACCAGGACATTCATATCGTCATGCTCGACTCCCTGGTGGGCGGAATAGGTATCGTGGCAGACGCCGGCGCGAATGCCGGGGAGCTTGTTGGCGGCCACCGAGGCGCCAACGCCGCTGCCGCAGATGACGATACCGCGGTCAGCCCGCGCCCCTTTCAGGACCAGCCCGACCTTCTCGGCGTAGTCGGGGTAGTCCACCGCAGCCGCATCGTGGGTGCCGCAGTCCTGCACCTCGTGGCCCTGATCCTGGACGAACTGCTTGATCTGTTCCTTGAGACCGAACCCGGCGTGGTCGGAACCCATGGCAATGCGCATCCTGTCCCCCGACTTTCCTGAAACCTGCGGAAGGGCGTCCGGTTCAGTGACGATACCACGAATTGCGGTTCCCGGCTCGGCTTCGATACAAACCGGGCACATCTGAATGAATGATTAACATCGATGCACAGGATACACAGGACGCACAGGATTTCTTCAGGAAACGGCTAGCGTGTAATCCTGGGCATTTGCAAGTCCGCACCGGATCATCGCCCGAGCCTGCTCCTTGTGCAGGAAGCTCTCGTCCTGTTCATCCTGTGCATCGATGTTAATTATTAAAAAATACCGAGCCCCGGTGCCATTCCGCTTCCACTCTCCGCATCAGCCCTTGTCTATCGGCTCGGCTTCTGTGATTCGCCCTCAAGGGAGGAGTGATGCTCAGTCATCTGTCCCAATCGAGGAACGATCGCTCTGTACTTGACCGGTTTTTGGGGTTAACCTTGGGCGGTTTCAGACGGACCGCCACGACAGTCTCCATCAATACGGGCCCAGCATGGAACTCCTGGATCAACTGCCGCACCGTTTCCGGCGCCGCTACCTCCCGGAATCCCTCGAATTTGAGCGATGGAACCGGCTGGGGCCCTTCTTCCAGGTTCTCGAAGAGCGCGAGTTGGATTCCGTAGAACAGCTGGAACAGTGGCTGCTGGACTGGAGTGAGCTCAGCGACGCAGTGGGGGAAGAGGGCTCGCTCCGCTACATCCGGATGACCTGCGACACCGAGAATCCGGAGATCGAAAAGGCCTACATTCACTTTCTGGAGGAGATTGCGGAAAATCTCAAGGCTGCCGACGATCGCCTCAAGCGCTGTTTCCTGGGCTCCCCGGCGAGGAAACAGCTTCCATCCCGCCGTTATTCCGTCCTGGACCGTCACCTGCAGAATGACGTGGACCTGTTCCGCGAGGCCAATATCGCCCTGGAGACCCGGGAGTCCAAGGGAACCCAGCGCTATCAGAAGCTGATTGGATCGCTGACGGTGTCCTTCGAGGGTAGAGACCAGACCCTGCAGCAGATGAAGCGCTATCTGGAGTATCCGGAGAGGAGCCGGCGGGAAGCGGCCTGGAAGGCGGTTGTCGAACGCCGTCTGAGTGAGCGGGACCGTCTGGAGGAGCTGTTCGAAGAGCTGCTGGGAACCCGTTCGTCGATCGCCGCCAACGCGGGTTTCGACTCCTATCGGGACTACATGTTCCGCCGCCTGGAGCGATTCGACTACGGCCCCGAGGACTGCTATCGGTTTCATCAGGGAGTCGAATCGGTGGTCGTTCCGCTGGTTCGCAAGCTGCAGCGGTTGAGAGCCGAAGAGATGGGCTTGGCGTCGCTGCGTCCCTGGGACTTGAGTGTCGATCCCCAGGGTCGGCCGCCGCTACGGCCCTTTGCCCAAACCGGGGAGTTGGTGGATGGCTGCGTGGAAATCACCGGCCGCGTGGACGCCCGTTTCGCCCGATTCCTGGAGGCCATGCGCAGCCACGGACTGCTCAACCTGGACAGCCGCAAGGGCAAGGCCCCCGGAGGCTATCAGTCCACCCTGGAGGAAGCCCGCCTGCCCTTCATCTTCATGAACGCGGTGGGGGTGGATGGCGACGTCCGGACGCTGCTGCACGAGGCAGGGCACGCCTTTCACGTGTTTGCTACCCAGGAAGAAGCCTTGGGCGACTATCGCCACGGGCCGATTGAATTCTGCGAAGTGGCCTCCATGAGCATGGAACTGCTGGGCGGAGAGCATCTGGAAGTGTTCTACAACCGGGAGGAAGACCTGAAACGCTCACGCAGAAACCACCTGGAGGGCATCGTGGAGATTCTTGCCTGGATCGCCCAGGTGGACGCGTTCCAGCACTGGATTTACACCCATCCCGGACACAGCCCGGCTCAACGGCGAGATCAATGGGTGGCGTTGAACCAGCGCTTCGGGGGCATCGAAGACTGGTCGGGATTCGAGGAAGCCCTCCGCTGTGGCTGGCACCGCCAACTTCATATTTTCGAGCTGCCCTTCTACTACATCGAATACGCCATCGCACAACTGGGAGCCTTGCAGGTGTGGCTGAATTCCAAGAGGGACCTCAAAAGAGCCGTCGACGACTACTGGGCGGCGCTGCAGTTGGGTGGAAGCCGCCCGCTACCGGAGCTCTTCCGCCGAGCGGGAGCCGCCTTCGACTTCGGACCCGCCACGCTGAAACCCCTGATGGAGAGGGTTGAAGCGGAATTGGAGGCTCTCTGAATACTTTCCGAGCCTTGGCGGATCCCTCCCGAGCGTGCTCCATCCCCTAAGTGCCCCTTCGTAGTCCTTCCTGCCCCTCCGTGAAATACTCTTTTTCCGTTTCTGGATAACCCTCAAGCGTTTCAGAAGAGTCCAGCTCCGGCGCTGCCGGGTGGATCATACGGGAGTGAAACAGGGGCCTCTAACGATCCTTGGAGACTGGGGTCCCCTTCGGTTCGACCGCGGGCTGACTCTCCTATCTGGCGATCTCGCCGGTTCCGTCCCCCCCACCGGTTCGACTGCGGGCGGAGCCCTTGTCTCACCGACTCCTGTACCGTTCTGAGAAGGACCTTTGGCGGATAATC
>JAPPDF010000021.1 GCA_028875575.1 Acidobacteriota bacterium | reverse complement strand
CGACGACGAAGACGGTGCCGTTCCGCCCGAACCCGGAGGGCCGATGGAGGTTCCGGGGAGGGTGAGCACAATGGTACCTGTTGGCTGAAACGCAGCGGGCCTATCCTACCGCCCGTTTCCCGGTGGAACCTCCATCGGAGATGGCAACATTAATTCTGAGACAGGACACCAGCAAGGCAACAGTTTAGAAACTGGCCAGACCCATTGAGCACCGCAGGACGGCGGGCGTGGCGTACTTTTCCTATCCATGACTGCAGATCAGCAACGCTTGCAGACCACTATCCGGCGGGTCCACCGGCGTTTCAAGAGCATCGCTTCGATTCGGGGCCTTGCCTGGTGGCTGGGCCTTTCCTTCCTGGTGGTAACTGCCGCCGTGACCGGCGTCGACTATTGGAACTACAGTCAAAAGGCCCTCCTTCTGGCCCGCTGGTCCTCCCTGCTCGTCATCGGGGTTTCCCTGGCCTGGCTGGTGGTGCGCCCCCTGGCCCGACGGATCGGCGACATTCGGATCGCCCGTACCATCGAGGAACGCTACCCGCAACTGCAGGATCGCCTGGTCACGGCCACCGAGCTGACATCCCCGGCAGGCCGCAATGCCCGACCTCACCCGTTCCTGCCCCTCCTGCTGCGGGATGCGGCCCGCCAGATCCGGACAGTCAAACCCGGAGAGATCTTCAACCGCAGGGAACCCCTGCAATCCGTTGTGGTCGGCTCCGGGCTGGTGCTCCTTTTCGTCCTGCTGCAACTCCTCGGACCGTCCCATTTCCGGTACGCGACCCTGAAGCTCTATGCCGATGGATGGTGGCCCCGGGCAGCACCGCTCTATCGGATCGAGGTGTCGCCCGGCGACACCCGCATCCGCAAGGGGTCGGATCAGACCGTCACGGCCAGGCTGGAGGGCTTCGAGGCGGAACAGGTCCACCTGTTTTTCCGCTACGCCCGCAGCGGAAGCTGGAAATCCCAGCCCATGACGGCCGAGGCCGGCGCCAACCGGTACGGGTTTTCCTTTGTGGATGTCGCCGAACCCATCGGCTACTACGTCCAGGCCGGAAACATTCGGTCCGAGGCCTATGAGCTTTCGGTCATGGAGACGGCTCGTGTTCGGCAAATCGACCTGACCTACCGTTTCCCGGGCTACACCGGCCTGCCGCGGCGTACAGAGAACAACGGCGGCGACATCGAGGCCCTCCGAGGCACTCGGGTCGAGGTCAAGGCCCACCTCAACCTGGAACCGGACTCGGCTCGCATTCTGCTGGGAGACGGAACTTCCATTCCGATGCGCAAGGCAGAGGGACCGGCGGTCATCGGGGAAATCAAGGTTTCCAGGGACTCGACCTATAGAATACAGCTCACCGAGGACTGGACCGGCGAGAATGTCGAATCCCATGCCTACGCCATTACGGCCTTCCAGGATCAACCTCCCCAGGTGGCCTGGACCCGGCCGGGGCGGGATCGGCAGGCCACCGCCCTGGAGGAGGTCCTGACCGAGGCCAGGGCCGACGATGACTTCGGCCTGAGGAACCTGGAGTTGCACTACGCCCTGAACGGCGCGCCCACGGCCAAGATAGACCTTTTCAAACCCAGGGGCGGAGGACTCCCCCGTTCGATCTCGGCGACCCACACCTTCTTCCTGGAAGAGTTCGATCTCCAGCCGGGGGACTTCGTCAGCTATTTCGCCCGGGCCTCCGACGCCCTCGCGACCACCACCAGCGACATCTACTTTCTGGAAGTGCGTCCCTTCGGCAAGCAATACCAGCAGAGCCCGTCGGGGGCCCGGCAGGGCGTGGATTCCGGCAGCATGGACTCGCTGCTCTCCCGGCGCCAGAAGCAGATCCTGGTAGCCACCTGGGGATTGATCCGAGACCGAAAGCGGCTGGACAAGGGAGAATATCGGAATTCCCTGCGGCTGGTGGGAGAACTGCAGCTCAAGCTGCAGCAGCGCACCCAGTCCCTGGCCGACCGAGTCCAGCGAAGGGCCCTGACCGACCTCGACCAGGACATTCAGAAGTTTTCCGAGAACCTGGTCCAGGCGGTCCGGTCCATGGTTCCGTCCCATGAATCGCTGTCGCAACGCGCCCCCGACGAAGCCGTTCCCCACCAGCAGCGGGCACTCCAGTACCTGATGCGGGCCGAGACCTTCTACAAGGAAGTCCAGGTGGCTCGGGGCGGAGCCCAGGGCCGGGCGACCTGGGCCCAGGAACTGGAAAGCCTGTTCGAGCTGGAACTGGACAAGCTGAAGAACCAATACGAGGTCCAGCAGCAGGCCGGTTCCTCCGATTCACGCCGGCAGATGGACGAAGCCACCCGCAAGCTGCAGGAACTGGCCCGGAGGCAACAGCAGATCAACGAGGATCGTCGTCGCCGGATGCTGGAGAGCGCCGGCAGGCAGTTCCGCGGGGCGGAAGGATCCGGGCAGGGGATGCTGCAGGCCGAGGCCGAGAAGTTGGCCAGGCGGTTGGAACGACTGTCCAGGGAGATGGAAAGTCCTTCCCTGCGAGAGGTGAGCCAACGCCTGCAGCAGGCGGCCAGGGAAATGCAGAAACTCAGGGGCGCCGCGGGAAGCCAGGCGGAGAACCGGGGTCTGCAGGCATTGAGCCGGATCCGGGAGGCCGGCTCGGCGCTGGATCGCCAACGCCGGACGGACCTGGATTCGGAATTGGGTCGTCTTCGGAACCAGTCCCGCGATCTGGTGCAGCGGCAGAGACACATCCGATCGGAGTTGGAGGGTCTGAAAGCCGGCGTGGCTCGAGAGGATCCCATCGAGCCTCTGCTGGAGCAAAGACGGCGCATCCTGAAGGACAAGACCGGCCTGCAACAGTCACTCAGGGAGATGGAAAGCCGGCTCGTTTCCACGGCCAAACAGGCCGACCTCCAACAGCCCGAGGCTTCGCGAAGGCTGAGGGCCGCCGGCCAGTCCATCCGGAACCGCGGACTGCACGAACAGATGGCCCAAAGCAGGCAGTTGCTGCAGTTGGGTCTGCTGGACCTGGCCGGACAGGACGAGGAACGCATCCAGTCGGCCCTCTCGGACCTGCGGGATCAAGTGGCCGAGGCCGGTGAGGCCGCCCGCAGGAGCCCGGCCAAACCATCGGCCGAAGAGAGGCTGAGCCGGGCACTGATGCAGGCCGGAGACCTGCTGTCCAGCCTGGAGTCTCTGAAGCGACGGATTGAGGACCGCCAGGCCCGCTCAGGCGCCGACCGGGCGGGAGGCCCTTCCGGGACCGGGTCCGGCAAGTCTCCCGAGACCAACCGGCCGCGGGGAATCCAGCCGGAGTCGCAGGCGGGACGGTCGGCCGCGGGTGAGAGCCGGGAGCAGAGACAGTCGGGCCGCGGCCGGGGCCACGCGGCCGTCAATTTCGGCGATCGGGAATTGCCGCCGCCCACGACGCTGACGCCTCGAGAGGCCCGCCAGTTCGAGAAGGAGTTCCAGCACCGCCTGGGAGAGGCCCGGGAGTTGGGCCGAAGTCTGGCCGGCGACACCGATCTGGCGGCCCAGATCAAAAACATGGTGAAACGCATGGAACAGATGAAGTCTCTCGGCTTTCTGCACGACCCTCTGGAACTGGAAAGACTTCGCCGGCGTGTCATCGAAGGACTGCGCCAACTGGAGTTCGACCTCAGCCGCAAGGTCCAGCAACTCGGCGGCACCGACCCCATTCACCTGGTCAAGGACGAGGAGGCACCACCCACCTACCGCAAGCAGGTGGAGGACTACTACAAGGCTCTGGCCCGTTGAGAAATGAGAGGAAGGAGACTTCCGTGCGCTGGGTGAGTATGCCCCTGAAACAAGCTCCCTGGAAGATCCTGGTGCTGGTGTCGGTCGTTGCCGCCACGGCGGCGGCAGTCTTTCTGGGAACCGGGAGTCCAGGCTGGACCCTGTTGTCGGTAGCCCTGCTGCTGGTCGGTGTCCATGACTTCCTGCTGCCCACCACCTATCAACTCAGCGAGGAGGGTGTTACCAGCCGTATCCTCTGGTACCGGCGGCACAAACCCTGGACCTTTTGCCGATCCTATTGGGTCGACGCCCACGGAGTGCTGCTGAGTCCCTTTCCCGAGCGCAGCCGCCTGGAATCCCACCGCGGCCTCTACCTGCGGTTCGCGGGCGCCGACCGCCAGGAGGTAGTCCGTTTCGTGCAGAGCAAGATCAACCGGCCGACTCCAGCCAGGTCGATGTCATGATGCAGCCCTCCTGGAGGCACAGGCTGCAGCAGGCATTCTCCCTGGAGCGTTACGAGGAGCCGCTCACCGACCAGGAACGCCGTCTGCTGGAGAAAATTGCGGAAGCCATCGTGAGGCGGCGCCTGGAAACGCCGGCCCTTTTCATCCTGGAGTCGGCCAAGCCGCTCAACTACCTGGGGAGCCAGGCCATGGCCTTTTTTGAACCGGTGGTTCGGGGGCTCTTTGCGGCCACCGACTATGGACGGGTCCGGCGCATCCTGGAGCGCCGGCAAAGCGTCGAAACCCTGCTGCAGGAGATCGAGAATCGGGCGGCAGGCAAAACCCCCTCCTCCGCCAACGACCTCGACGGAGCCGCCGGGTGACCCCTTTGGAAGACATCCGAGTCATTCTGGCCACAGACTGCGGCAGCACCACCACCAAGGCCATTCTCATCCAGAAGATGGGGGACGAGTACCGCCAGACCCATCGAGGCGAGGCTCCCACCACGGTGGAAGCCCCCTTCGAAGACGTCACTCTGGGAGTGCTCAACGCCGTGACGGAACTGGCGGAACTTTCGGGCCGCAAGCTGCTGGACTCCGAAGGCCGGATCATACGCCCCACCAGCGGCGAGGAGGGATGCGATCTCTATATTTCCACTTCCAGCGCCGGGGGAGGCCTGCAGATGATGGTGGCCGGAGTGGTCCGGTCGATGACGGCCGAAAGCGCCGAACGGGCCGCCCTGGGGGCCGGCTCCATTGTGATGGACGTCATCGCCCTCAATGACCGGCGCCTGACCCACGAGCGCATCGAACGCATCCGCCAGCTCCGGCCGGACATGATCTTGATCGCCGGCGAGGTCGACGGGGCCCGCACCGACAAGGTGGTCAAGATTACCGAGACCATTGCGGCTGCCGATCCCAAGCCGCGACTGGGAGCCGACTATCGCCTGCCGGTCATCTACGCCGGCAACCGGTCCCGCCGGGATGAGGTGACCCGGGTGCTGGGCGGCAAGACCAGTCTGAGCATCGTCGAAAACCTCCGCCCCACCCTGGAACAAGAAGTCCTGCTGCCCGCCCGCGAGCGCATCCACGACCTGTTCCTGGAACACGTCATGCAGCAGGCGCCCGGCTACGCCAAGCTGATGGAATGGGTGGACGCCGACATCATGCCCACTCCGGCGGCGGTGGGGGCCATCCTGAAGCGCGTGGCCAATGAAGCCCGCATCAATGCCGTGGGCGTGGATATCGGCGGGGCCACCACCGACATCTTCAGCGTGTTCGGGGAGGAATTCAACCGCACGGTGTCGGCCAACCTGGGGATGAGCTACTCCATCTCCAACGTGCTGGCCGAAGCCGGACTGGCCAACGTCATGCGGTGGATGCCCTTTACCATGGAGGAGCGGGATCTGCGCAACCGGATCAAGAACAAGATGATCCGGCCGACCACCATCCCCCAGACGGCCGAGGAGCTGGTCTTCGAACAGGCGGTCGCCAGAGAGGCGCTACGCCTGGCCTTCATCCAGCACCGGTCCTTCGCCACCCGGTTGAAGGGGGTGCAGCAGCAACGCACCATCGCCGACTCCTTCGAGCAGGACGCGGGAATCGAATCCCTGGTGAATATGATGGAGCTGGACCTGCTGGTGGCTTCCGGCGGCGTGCTCTCTCACGCGCCCCGACCGGAACAGACCGCCATGATGCTGATCGACTCCTTCCTCCCGGAGGGGATCACCCGCCTGGCCAAGGACAGCATCTTCATGATGCCCCACCTGGGCGTCCTGTCCCAGGTGCATGCACGCGCGGCCACCGAAGTCTTCGAGAAGGACTGCCTGATCGTCCTGGGCACCTGCATCGCCCCCCGGGGCACGGCCAGACCCGGCCGGCCGGCGCTGGCCTACCGGCTGGAGCTTCCGGGAGGCGAGGAGAGACGGGAGACCCTCCGGTTCGGCGAGATTCGCCGGCACCCATTGGAGACGGGAGCCGAGGCTCGGGTTTATCTGGACCCCGCCCGCGATTTCGACCTCGGACCCGGAAAAGGCGTTCCCCTGGAAGCCACCGTCCAAGGGGGAACCGTCGGCCTGATTGTCGATTGCCGGGGGCGCCCTCTGTCGTTCCCCTCCGAACCGGTCGAGAGAATCGGAGCTCTGAAAACCTGGATCGAGGAACTCGGGGTCTACTCCCCGGAGGCGATCCCCCACTGAAGTCATGGCCCACGCTTACACTCCCGGTCTCAAGGTAACCGAAAACGAATTGCTCCACCGCAGGCGCATTCTGCCCATCCCCGGGGAGGTGGTGGTCGAGGAGGGAGCCCAGGTTCAGCCCCACCAGGTGGTGGCCCGCACCTTCCTCCCGGGCAAGGTCGAAATCGTCAATGTCGCCAACAAGATGGGGGTCGATCAGAGCGACGTGCCGGGCGCCATGCTCAAGAAGGAGGGGGAGCCGGTGGGCCAGGGTGAGGTCATTGCCGAAGCCAAGTCCCTCTTCGGCCTGCTCACCTCGAGAGCGACAGCCACCCTGGAGGGAACGGTCGAAAGCGTTTCCGGAGTCACCGGACAGGTGGTTTTGCGAGGACCGCCCCAACCCATTGAAGTCGACGCCTATATCGAAGGCCGGGTGCTGGAGGTGGTGCCCGACCAGGGGGTGGTGGTCGAAAGCAGCGGCACTCTGATCCAGGGGATCTTCGGCATCGGAGGCGAGGCCACCGGTGAGATTGCCATGGTTTCCTCCTCGCCCCGGGAGGTCCTGGATGAAGATTCACTCTCGGCAGACCTGCAGGGCCGGGTGGTGGTGGGAGGATCGCTGGTCACGGGAGCCGCCCTGGAAAAGGCGGTTCGGCTCGGCATCCGCGGCGTGGTGGCGGGAGGATTCGATGACCAGGACCTGCGCCGATTCCTGGGCCATGACCTGGGTGTGGCCATTACCGGTCATGAAAATCTCGGAGTTACCTTGATCGTAACCGAGGGATTTGGAAGAATCGACATGGCGCCTCGCACCTTCAGGCTGCTGAAGCGCCACCAGGGACAGCGGGCCTCCATCAACGGAGCCACCCAGATTCGAGCCGGGGTCATTCGCCCCGAGGTGATCATCCCCCTTCAAGGCGCGGCTCCGCAGTCACCGGATCGGCCCGGGGAGCAGGGCATGGATGTCGGAAGCACTGTCCGCATTATCCGCAACCCCTGGTTCGGAAAGCTTGGCCGGGTAGCCTCCCTGCCCTCCGAGCCGTCCCGGCTGGATTCGGAGTCCAGGGCCAGGGTGGTTTCGGTGCGGGTGGAGGGCCTGGAGGAGCCGGTTTCGGTGCCCCGGGCCAATGTCGAGATTATCGAGGGTCGCGACTGATGAAACTGCTGTGTACGCTGACTCTATGGTACGCCGCCCTGGCGCTGGGTCCCCTGCTTGAGGCCCAGGACGCTCCTTCGAAGGCACCGGCCCCACCCACCCGGGTGCAGGCGCTGGATGTACCCAACGATTCGGGGCACGCCATCGAGATCCGCTGGAAGGACTCTCCCGACCCCGGCGTCCACTCCTATGAAGTCTTCCGGTCACGCCTGCCCGGCGACAGGGCTTCGGGCGACGCCCAGGCCCCCTGGATGTCACTGGGAACGGTGGGTCCGGGCGAGGAGACGTTGACATTCTCCAGCGCCGAACGGGGAGTCCGCTACTCCTTCAAGGTGGTGGCCATAACGGCCGAGGCCAGCGCCGACTCCGAGATCGTGAGCGGAGAATCCAGGGCCCAGTGGTTCGACTGGAACAAACTGTGGATTCTCATCATCGGCGGCACCATCTGCTTCTTTGTCATCCTATTCATCCAGTTGGCGACCCGAGGCCGCAAACTGTTCGTGCGCAAGATCGCGGGCCTGGAAGCCGTCGACGAAGCCGTGGGCCGCGCCACCGAGATGGGGCGGCCGGTCGTGTTCGTGCCGGGAATCATGGACATGGACAACGTCCAAACCCTGGCCGGCCTCACCCTGCTGGGATACGTCTCCCGCACCATCGCCGAGTACGACGCCAGGCTGGACGTTCCGGTCAGCCGCTCGCTGGTCATGACCACCGGCAGAGAGGTGGTGAAGCAGGCCTACCTGGAAGCCGGCCGCCCGGAGAGCTACAACGAGGACATGGTCCACTACCTCACCGACGAGCAGTTCGGCTACGTCGCCGGAGTCAACGGCATGCTGCTTCGGGACGAGCCGGCCACCTGCCTCTACATGGGAGCCTTTTTCGCCGAGTCGCTGCTGCTGGCCGAGACCGGCAACCGGATCGGCGCCATCCAGATCGCCGGCACCGCCATGCCTTCTCAGCTTCCCTTCTTCGTGGCGGCCTGCGACTACACGCTGATGGGCGAGGAACTCTTTGCGGCCAGCGCTTATCTGAGCGGCGACCCCAAGCAACTGGGCAGTCTCAAGGGGCAGGATGTGGGCAAGCTGATCGTGATGGCCGCCATTGTTCTGGGGAGTTTGGCGTCCACCGTGGCGCTGTGGACCGGAAGCGGAAGCCTTCAGTCGGTGGTCGATTTTCTCAAGCTGGAAATGTTCGTCTAGGAAGCCCGGATGCGACGACAGATACCGCTGCTGATCACCTTTGTGGTGGGGGTCATCATGCTGTTCGAGGCCTTCATCCCCCACCCGCCCTTCGACCAGCTCAACGAGAGCCTGTCCATCACCTTTGACGTGCTGGCCGCCTTCGCCTTCATGCTGGGCGGGGGCAACCTGGCCAAGATCCACCTGGCCAAAATCTCCCGTTCGGAGCCGGGTTGGGGGTACAGCGCGGTCACCATGGCGGGATTTTTCGCCATGCTGGCCGTCGGGCTCTTCAAGGTGGGAGGACCTTCCGGAGTCAAGCACGCCCTGGAGGCCGAAGGGAGCTGGTTTCAAGCCGCCTACGATTACTGCTTCCTTCCCCTGTCGGCGACCACTTTCTCCCTGTTGGCCTTCTTTGTGGCTTCGGCCTCCTATCGGGCCTTCCGGGCCAAGAACCGGGAAGCCACCGTCCTGCTGATCGCGGCCCTGATCATCCTGCTGGGCCGGACGCTGGTGGGCACGGCGCTCACCGAAACCTTGCCGGGCTCTCTCGAGCTGCTGTTCGGCGCTCTGCTGGCCTACCTTGCATGGGAGCAATACCGCTCCAAGCGCTGGGTCTCGCTTTCGTTGATCGGCGCGGTTGGCGCCTTTGTGCTGATTCGCACGCTCTACGGCTATCTGATCCTGGCCGGAGGAGGAGATTTCTACCTCCTGACCGTCCCCGACCTGGTCAACTGGATCATGGTCGTGCCCCAGTTGGCGGGTCAGCGAGCCATCATGATCGGCATTTGCCTCGGCATCATTTCGATGTCGCTCCGACTCATCCTCGGAGTGGAACGCTCTTATCTGGGAAGCGACAACGACTAGGACAGGACCTCCGCATGGCTCAAAAGGAAACACCCTCGATGATGGAACGCTTGCAAGCCATCGACCGGCGCTGGATCTTCCTGTTCATCATGCTGGCGGTCGTGATCCCTCTGGCCTTCGACCTGACCATCGACGAAGTCGCCACCCCGGAGGTCCAGGCCATCTACGATCGTATCGAGGAACTTCCACCCGGCTCCAACGTGCTGCTGCCCTTCGACTACGGCCCCGAAAGCGAGCCCGAGCTCCAGCCCATGGCCGACAGCTATGTCCGTCACCTCTGCCGCCGCAAGCAGAAGCTCTTCTTCATGTGCCTGTGGGCCACCGGCCAGGCCCAGACGCTCAAGACGGTCGATCACGTGCTGGAGCAGGAGTTCTCCGACTACAGCTATGGCCGGGACTACGTCATGCTGGGCTTCAGGCCGGGTGGCCAGGGAGTCATCCAGGTGGTGGTGTCGGACTTTCGCACTCTCTATCAGTCGGACGTGGAAGGCACGCCCATCGACGAGATCCCCATCATGCAGAACGTCAAGGGGCTCAAGGACATGGATCTCATCCTCAACATCAGCGGGGGGTTCCCCGGACTCAAGGAGTGGATCCAGTTCGGGGGCGATCGCACCGGCGTGCCGGTCGCGGGAGGGGTCACCGCGGTCCAGGCGCCCTTGCTCTACCCCTACTACCCGAGACAGCTCAGCGGAATCATGGGCGGCCTCAAGGCGGCCGCCGAGTACGAATCCCTCCTGATCCAGGGGTACTCCGAAGCCTACGGGACGGATACGGAGAGGTTTGCCGCCATTCGACGCATGGGTCCCCAGACCCTGGCCCACCTGGTGATCATCCTGTTCCTGGTGGTGGGGAACATCGCCTACTTTGCCTCACGCGGATCGTCGCGTGAGCGGCGGAAGTCTCTGGAAAAGTAAGTCAATGAACGAGCAGACCAGGCGATTATTGGTGGTGGGTGCGGTAGGGTTGGTGGTGCTGTTTGCCCTGGTCTGGAGCGCATTGGGGCAAATGGAAGGCTTCTGGGTCAGCGGGGCGGGCCTGGGCACCTGGTTCGCGGCCTTTCTGACCCTCTCCATCCTGAGCTTTCTCTACGACGACAACCCCTTCTACCGCTTCGCGGAATCGCTCTTCATCGGTGTTTCGGCCGCTTACTGGATGGTCCAGGGCATCTGGCAACAGCTCATTCCCAACATGCTGGGGAGACTGGCTCCCGCTTTCGTGAACGAACACATGGCCCAGGTCCCCCTGGATGTGGACCCCGTCGACCGCAGCATGGCCCTGGTGCAACTGGTTCTGGGTTGCCTGCTGCTATGGCGGCTGGCGCCCAAGGGAACCTGGATCGCCCGCTGGCCGCTGGCGGTCATTGTGGGTTGGGCCGCCGGCACCAACCTCACCAGGTACCTGGTCAGCGATTTCACCAAGCAGGTCTCACCCGCCATGATTCCCCTGGTGGAACCCAGCCAGACAGCCTTTTTGGGGATCGACTGGATCGGGACCCTCACAGCCCTGGTAACCGTGTTCGGGCTGCTGGCGGCCCTGATCTACTTCTTCTTCTCCGTCGAGCACAAGGGCTTCCTGGGCCAAGTCTCCCGCGGAGGAATCTGGATCCTCATGATCACCTTCGGAGCCGCCTTCGGCTACACCGTCATGGGCCGCATTGCCCTGCTGGTCGGCCGCATGGAGTTCCTCTTCGTGGACTGGCTGCAGGTGATCGGACCCTGACCGCAAGCAGACCCGCCTGCCTGTTACAACCGCAACACCCAGCCCATCCAGATCACAGTTCAACCGGTCCCCGCCATTCCGGGCGGATCATACAGGGTGAAACAGGGGCCTGTTACGAACCTGGGAGACTGAGCCCCCCACCTGCTCCACTGTGGGCTGGATCTCCTATCTGGCGATCTCGCCGATTCCGTCCCCCCCACCGGTTCGACTGCGGGCGGAGCCCTTGTCTCACCGACTCCCCCTCAAG